>JAZRYN010000266.1:0-7454 GCA_045600745.1 Lachnospiraceae bacterium | reverse complement strand
GATCGTCTTGCCCCGGCTCGGAAGGAAGCGGCGGAAAAGAAGATCGACAAGCAGGCCGACGGCGATACCGACGGCGCATTTGTAGCCGAGCACCTTAAGGATAAAAGAAAGCTCGGCCTTGCGGGAGATGAGGATCGGCAGCATTTCGTCCGAAGTGGACAGGAATACGGCAAGGAGCGTGCCCCTCGTAATGACGCCGCTGGCATACAGATTAGAAACGGCAGCAGAAAAGCCGCACTGCGGGATCATGCCGATAATGCCTCCGGCAATAGGGGCCCACCCGCCGGCACGTCCGACGGTTTCAACGCTCTTTTCCTCCGCACGGTGTTCCAGCCATTCCATGAGGAGATAGGCAAGAAAGAGAAAGGGAACGGTTTTTAACGTATCGATCAGCGCATCGAGAATAATATCAATCAAGTCGGCACCTCTTGTTCAGCAATCGGTATGGCGTTATGACAGGCGGCAGTAGGCGGCTGCCGTCTGAGCAGCAAGCTTTGCGTTGTTTAAGACGAGCTGGATATTGGAAGCGAGGCTGTCGCCGCCGGTCAGCTCGGCCACGCGGGCAAGCAGGAAGGGCGTCGTATCCTTGCCGCGGATCCCCTGCTCCTTACATTCCCGGATGGCCCGGTCGATCGCGGCATCAATAACATCCTTCGGCATGGAGTATTCCTCGGGGATCGGGTTGGTGACCAGCATTCCTCCGGGAAAGCCGAGCTCATCCTGTACCTTGAAGGCACGGGCAAGCTCTTCCGGGGTGTCCACGCGGTAGTCGGTGGAAAAGCCGGAATGGCGGGTGTAAAAGGCCGGAAGCTCATCGGTGCCGTAGCCGAGAACGGGCACGCCGCGGGTCTCAAGATATTCCAGCGTCAGCCCCAGATCAAGGATGCTCTTGGCGCCGGCACAGATGACCATAACGGGGGTGTGGGCAAGCTCCTCCAGGTCTGCGGAGATATCCATGGTCTCTGCAGCGCCGCGGTGGACGCCGCCGATCCCGCCTGTGGCAAAGATGCGGATGCCGGCGAGGCGGGCAATGATCATGGTCGTGGTCACGGTCGTAGCGCCGTCTTCACCCCGTGCGCAGAGCATGGCAAGATCGCGGCGGGAGGCCTTGGCGATCGCCCGGCCTTTTTTGCCGAAATAATCGATCTCCTCGGGAGAAAGGCCGGCTTTGAGCCTGCCGCCGATAACGGCGATCGTGGCAGGAACGGCTCCGTGCTCACGGATGATCTGCTCGACACGGAGAGCCGTTTCCGTATTCTGGGGATAGGGCATGCCATGGGAAATGATCGTGCTTTCAAGCGCAACAACAGGACGGCCGTCCGCAAGGGCTTGGGCGACCTCGGGAAGAATATCCAGATAAGGATTCATGATCGATCTCCTAAGGTAAGGTTTAGATGAGCTGCAGACGCTCGTCAAGGGCTTCTGCGGTCAGGGCAGGATTGACGGCACTCTTCGTTTCCATCGACAGAGAAGAGGCCGCAATACCGGCTTTTGCTTTTTCCTTCAAAGACAGCCCCAGAAGGTGCGAATGGATAACGGCGGCCATGAAGGCGTCTCCGCAGCCCGAGGTATTGACCGGGTGAAGAGCAAATCCGGGCAGGTGAAGGAGCGGCTCGTCCTGCTCACCGGCAACCACGCCCTTTTTGCCGAGCGTCAGAAAGACCTCCTTCACGCCGGCATCAAGCATATAGCGTGCGGCATCCTCTGCGTTTGCCAGGGTAAGAATGGGGCGGTCAAAGAGGACCTGCGCTTCCATTTTGTTCGGCTTAAGAGCCGTGATGAGCGGCATGATCGGCAAGATCTTGTGCGCCTTGGCGGCCGAGATCGGATCGACAAAAATCGGTACGCCGGCCTCGGCGGCGATCTCCGCAGCATAGACAAGGGCGTCTGCCGGCGGGTTGGTATCGAGAAGCACGGCTGCTGCGCCGCGGATAAGGTCGGCATTCTGGGCAATATAAGTGCGGTCGATGCGTTCGGAGGCAGAGGCGTCGCACACGGCCCATTGAACCTCGCCCGTATTGTCCTCCAGATAGAGGTAAAGAGAGGTGGGGGTATCATCGAGGATCCTGGCCCGGGACAGGCTGAGACCGGCGTCGTGGCCGAGTCTGAGCAGCTCAAGACCATCCGAATCGTTGCCGACAGCAGTCATCATCGTGACATGATCGCCGAGCTGAGAAAGCGTAACGGCAATGTTTCTGCCGACGCCGCCAGGCGTTTTCGTAATCATCCCGGGCAGCGAGTCACGGGGCTTTAACGGGACTAACGTCCTTGCTCCGACGTCCATATTGGTGCCGCCTATGACGAGGATATAGGAATCTTTTTCCATGTTGGCTCCTTCTCGTTCCCGGCTTTTTCAGACCGGTCTTTCGCTACGATATTATACGAAATAATCGCTTCCCTGTCAATCGCGGTAAGTCCCTGCCGTCTGGTCTTTAGAGCCTTTAGAGCCTTAAGAAAAAGCCCTTAAAGACAGAGGGAGGCTTTGTCTTTAAGGGCTTTCCTGTTATTCCGGAACAGCCAAAGTCCGGTCAGGGAGCGGAGGGACCGGCAGGAAGCATAAGCGCGGGGCTATACTTCGCCGCCCAGGATGGCGTCCGTCACATATTTTTCGAGGGAAGAGACTTCGATGACATCCGTGAAGCGCTCAGGCATATTCTTCAGAGCAGCAAGTCCCGGAGGGACCGGCAGGCCGCTGAGGCGGGAGAGAGCGTCCATCCCGTCAAACTCATTTGCGGCGGGGGCGGCACCGATCGCGGCGAGCACAGCGGCAGGGAATTTGAACGGTGACGCCGTGGACAGGGTGACGACGGCCTTCTGTGCCCTTCCGCCTGCCTTCCACTCATCGGTGACCCGGAGCGCGGCGGCGGTATGCGGATCAGCCAGATACCCTTGCTCGTGCCAGACTCTTCCGATCGTTTCCCTGCCGGCCGCTTCATCACAGCAGCCGGCGGCAAAGTCGGCGCGGATCTTTTTCATGATCTCGTCCGGAACGGTGTAGCAGCCATCGCGGGCAAGCGCCTGCATGCAGGCGGAAACAAAGGCGTAGGCGCCGTCTGAAGCAAGATAAAGCAGCCTTTCCAGATTGGAGGAGATCAGAATATCCATGGAGGGCGAAGCCGTACGCAGAAGCTCCCGGCGGCGGTCGTAAACGCCGCTTTCGAAAAAGTCGGTCAGCACGCGGTTGGCATTGGAGGCGCAGACGAGCTTCCCGACCGGAAGGCCCATCTGCTTGGCCATGAAACCGGCAAGGATATCACCGAAATTTCCGGTCGGCACCACAAAATCGACCAGGTCGCCGAAGCGGATATCTCCGGCGTCCAAAAGCTGCCGATAGGCCAGAAAATAGTAGACGGTCTGCGGAGCAAGCCGGCCGATATTGATGGAGTTTGCCGAGCTGAGCGCAGCGTGCCCGGAGAGCAAGTCGCTATGGCTCAGGCTGAGAAATGCCTTTTTGACGGCGCTTTGACAGTCATCGAAATTTCCCCGGACGGCACAGACCTTGACATTCTTTCCCTGCTGCGAGACCATCTGGGCACGCTGCACGGGCGATACACCGCCGTCAGGATAAAAAACCAGGATCCCGGTCCCCTCAACATCGTGGAAGCCTTCAAGCGCCGCCTTGCCGGTGTCGCCGCTGGTGGCGGTCAGAATAACGGTCTTTTCGGAGGAGCCTTCCTTCCTTCGGGCATACGACATCAGCACAGGAAGGAGGGAAAGAGCCACGTCCTTGAATGCCGAGGTCGGACCGTGAAAAAGCTCAAGGATACGGTAGTCTCCCGCCCGAACAAGCGGCGTCAGGACAGGGGCGTCGAATTTTCCGCTGTAGGCAAGACGCACCAGCTCATCGCTGTTTTCAAAATCGGGCAGAAGATGAGAGAGAATACGGGCAGCCATGGTGAGCGGGGAAAGAGAAAGGACCTCGTCCCAGGGGAAGGAACGCCGGGACAGGCTTCCGTCCGCATACAGGCCGCCGTCCGGGGCAAGGCCGTTAAGCACGGCCTGCAGGCCGTTTGCCGTAAGTGTGCTTCTTGTACTTTGATATTCCATTTTTCCTCCTATTCCAGATCAATGAGCCGGCTGGCGCTGACTCCGGGGAGTGCGGCTAACGCATCCATGAGCTCGGAGATCGACGTGCTCATGCCGCTGATGTCGGCGGAGATCGTGACGCTTGCTTTTCCGTGTATCGGCAGACTCTGTGTGATGGTCAGCACGTTTGTCCCGGCGTCGGAAAGCAGACCCGTCACGGCGCTCAGCTGGCCCGCCGTATGATTTAACAGCATATCGAATACAGCCGTGCGGCCGCCGCTCCGTTCGGAAGGCTCGAAGATATAGTCCCGGTATTTATAGTAGGTGCTGCGGGAAATATTCACCTGCTTGACCGCCTGCGACACCTCCTTTTCCTGCCCGCTTTCCAGAAGGCGTCTGGCTTCAAGCACCTTCATGTATTTGTCCGGCAAGATGCTTTTGTGAACGATCAGATAGTTTTCCAGCATATCGGCCTCCTTGAAAAAATGAAAAAGCCGCTTGTTTTTCTCTGCCTGTCATGATACATTGTTCGCATCGAAAAAACAAGTGTCTTTTCCCTGCGGAGAGGTTTCGGAAGGCGGCGGCAAACGCCGCGCAGATCCTGCGGCTTCCTGCCGGAGCCGGCGGTGCGAGATAAGCTGTGAGGCAAAAAATATGGAAAAAGCCTCCGGGGTATGATATAAAAGAAGCAGTTTACGATTGAACAAAGGAAATGTGACGGCATGGCTAATTTCACGCAAAAAGCAATTAAGGAGACCTTCGTCGCTTTACTGGAGGAACACCCGCTCTCCGAGATCACGGTCAAGAATATCGTGGAAACGTGCGGGATCAACCGGAATTCCTTTTATTATCACTATCAGGACATTCCCGCACTCGTGGAAGAAATCGTCAAGGAGCAGGCGGAGGCGATCATCCAGAAGTATCCGTCGGTGGGCTCTATCGTCGAATGCTTTGACGCCCTGATCGAGTTTGCCTCCGGCAGAAAGCGGGCGATCATGCATATTTACCGTTCCCTGAGCCGTGAGGTGTTCGAGCGGAATCTGATGGAGCTGAGCGAATACTTCGTCAGCAGCTATTTCGGCACGGCGCTGCCGCAGGAGAAGATATCGGAGGAGGATAAGAAGGCCATCATCATCTATTATAAATGTGTGGGGTTCGGGCTGATCATTGACTGGCTCAATAACGGCATGACCGAGGCCTATGCGAGATCCGTCCGAAGGATCTTCCTTCTGAAAAAGGATATGGCGCCGGAAATCGCGCAGCTTCTTCAAGATCAGGTATAGCACAGCCCTTCGAAATTTAGGCACGGGACGGTCCCGTGCCTGTTTTTTATGTACCGATAGGCGCGGTGTCTGTCTTTCGGACAGCTGTGGCCGGATGTCCGTATTTTGCACATCCTCCCAAGGATTGACCGTGGAAAGGCGGCATTATCGCGGGTATTCTGTCAGGCAGTTAAGGAGGTTAGATTATGAAACTGCGCTCGGTGCTTCCCATGAAAATAGCCAAATACGGGTATATCATCGTTTCCGTCATTTTCTGTGTCGTCGGGATCGCGATGATCATGCTGCCGGAGCCGTCCGCAAAGACGATCGCGCTGTTTTGCGGGATCGCTATGCTGGTGTTCGGCGCGGTGAAGCTTGTCGGTTATTATTCAAAGGACCTGTTCAGGCTTGCTTTTCAATATGATTTTCAATTCGGGATACTCATGATAATTCTCGGACTGATCATACTGATAAAGCCGGAAAACATGATGACCTTCATCTGCATCTCATTCGGTGTGTGCATGATCGCCGACAGCCTGTTCAAGGCAAAGATCGCTTTTGAGGCACGGCGCTTCGGCATCCGCGAATGGTGGCTGACCCTGATCCTGGCGGTACTGACCGGACTCTGCGGCCTGCTGCTCGCCTTCCGCCCGTCAGAAGCGATTGGGGCCTTGATGACGCTGCTCGGGATATCGCTGACCGCAGAGGGGATCATGAACCTTAGCGTTGCCATCAGCCTGGTGAAGATCGTGAATTACCAGAAGTCCGACATGATCGACGCTGATTATTTTGAAGGAGAGGAGATCCAATAATATGCATTTTTCGAGAACGGTGGTTAAATGCCGCATACCGATCCTGATCCTGACGGCGCTCTTGATGATCCCGTCTGTGCTCGGTATGGCGGCTACGCGAGTCAATTACGATATGCTGACTTATCTGCCGGAGGACATGGAGACCGTCATCGGTCAGAATGAGCTTCTGAAGGATTTTAACAAAGGTGCGCTGACCTTCCTGATCTTTGACGATATGTCGGAGAAGGATGTCGCGGCGCTCAAGAAAAAGGTCGAGGCGGTCGGTCATGTTGACACGGTCCTCTGGTACGATTCGCTGCTTGACCTTTCGATCCCGGCGGAGCTGCTTCCGGAAAAGATATACCGTGAATTCAATACCGATCATTCCACCATGATGGCCGTTTTCTTTGACAGCGGAACGTCTGACGACGTCACGCTCGAGGCGGTAAAGGAGATCCGGAGGATCTGCGGAGAACAGTGCTTCGTCTCCGGCATGTCTGCCCTTGTCGTGGATCTGAAGGATCTGTGCGAGGAGGAGGAACCGGTCTACGTCACGTTAGCCGTCATTCTTGCCTGCATTTCCATGCTGCTGTTCCTGGACGGATGGCTGGTCCCGTTCGTATTTCTGGCTTCCATCGGCGCCATGATCCTCCTGAACCTCGGCACGAACTATTTCCTCGGCGAGATCTCCTATATCACGAAGGCGCTTTCCGCCGTGCTGCAGCTTGCGGTCACCATGGACTATTCCATTTTCCTCTGGCACAGCTACAACGAGCAGAGAGAGAAGTGCCCCGACAATAAAGAAGCGATGGCCGCGGCGATCAAGGAAACGCTGACCAGCGTCATCGGCAGCTCGATCACGACGGTCGCAGGCTTTATTGCCCTGTGCTTTATGAGCTTTACGCTCGGGCGAGACCTCGGGCTCGTAATGGCTAAGGGCGTTCTGCTCGGAGTCATCGGCTGCGTGACCGTGCTGCCGTCGCTTATCCTTGTCCTCGATAAGCCCCTGCAGAAGACGAAGCATCGCTCGATCATCCCGAAGATGGAAAGACCGGCGAAAGGAATCATTAAAGTTTTCCCCGTGTTTCTCGTGCTGTTCGTGCTCCTTGCTGCGCCCGCCTATTACGGCTACAGCCGTGCTAATGACGAAGTCTACTACGACATGGGGGAATGCCTGCCGAAAGAGATGAACTTCGTTGTGGCCAATGAAAAGCTCCAGAACGATTTTGACATTGCTTCGACTTACATGGTACTGCTGGATTCCGGACTCTCCTCCAAGACGGTGAGGAGCATGACCGAAGAAATGGAGCAGGTGGACGGCGTTAAATATGTCCTCGGGCAGGAATCGGTCATCGGCTCACGTATCCCGGAGGAG
>JAZRYN010000265.1:0-8150 GCA_045600745.1 Lachnospiraceae bacterium | reverse complement strand
CAGCTCGTGAAGGCGGCCCTCGCCGTTTGTATCCTCATACAGGGAAAGAAGGGTAAATCCGCCGTCTAACTGGCCGCCGATCTGCTCCGTCAGAGAATGGGAGAACTGAATGCCGCAGTCATCCGCTTCCAGCTGCGCCAGCTGTTCGGGATCTTCGAGCGGGTCGAAGGGCAGAGAATTGACGACCTCACGTTCGTCAGAATCGACGATATAATTGACATAGTGATCCGTCCCCGAAAGCAGCAGCCCGCCGGGCTTAAGGATGCGGAAGCATTCCTTCCAGATGGGCAGCACCTCCCGGACATAGCAATTGGAGACGGGGTGGAAAATGATATCGAATTCGCCGTCTTCAAAGGGCAGCGGTCTTGTCATATCGGCACGGATGATGCGGATGTCATAGCCCTCGCGCTCGGCCACGATCCTTTCGCTTTCTATCTGCAGCGGAGAATAATCCAGCACCGTGCATTCCGCACCGAGTGCCGCAAAGATCGGCATCTGCTGCCCGCCGCCGCTGGCAAGGCCAAGCAGCTTTTTGCCGCGAAGCTCGCCGAACCATTCGTGCGGGACATCCTTTGTCGGAGTCAGACGGACCTCCCATTCGCCCCGCAGGGCATTTCTATAGGTTTCGTGAGAGATCGGTATTCCCCATTCCCAGCCCTCGCGTATCCAGCGGTCTATGGTCTTCGCATTGACGTTCTGATAGTTCATGAAAGAAGCCTCCTTATCGCTTTTTTGCCGCGCGGCAAGGGCAGCGGCTACAGGTTCAGCAGGAAAAGCGCGCCGAGGATGAGGCAGAGCCCGAACACCTGCTTCCGGCCGAGACGTTCCCGGAAAAGAAGCGTTCCGGCAGCGGTGACTAACAGGAGAGAGCCCACGCTGAAGACCGGGTAGACCAGTGTGGCCGGCAGCACAAGCAGCGCTTTTAAGAGAAAATATGAGGAATAGTAATTCGGTATTCCGGCAAGGATCCCGGCGGCCAGCTCGATCAAGCGAAGCCTCCTGCCGGTCTTACGCTTTTCTCCGAAGGAGAGGAAGAGCGTCAGGACGGCGGCCGTGAGGAAGAGATAGAAAAAGTAACAGCCATCCTCTGTCTGATCGCCCAGACGGGCAAAGATCTTTGCCATGCTTTCACTGCAGCCGCAGGCGAGCAGGGTAAGCAGCAGCACGGAAAGACTTTTTTTCTCTTCCGCGGGCCGTGCGGAGGAAGACGCTTCTCTGGGGGCGGCGTTAATGAGTAAAATGGCAGCGGCGGCAAGAAGCATGCCGGAGACCTTTAACAGTGACGGGATCTCGTCAAAGAAAAGGAAGCTGATGAGCAGGGGAACGACAAGCCCGAGCCGCGAAAAGGCGGAGGTCAGTGTGGCGCCGTTCCTTTTCACGCTGGTCTGAGTCATGACTAAGCCGGCGACGAAAAGAGATCCGCCGATGACGCTCATGATAAGGGTCGGGGAAGCCGGTGACAAAAGCCGGCTTCTTTCCGGCATCTGCAGACAGGCAAGCAGGACACAGGTCAGATAATTTCCCAAAAGAATACCGAAGCGGTTGCCTTTCTGGCTGCGGAAAAGCTTCAGCACAAGTGTCAGGGCGGCGCTGCAGAACGCGGCTAAGATCAGGAAAAACATACATTATCTCCTTTGCGGTCATGCTGCGGCTTGCCGCAGCTTTTTCTCATTTCCTTCCTTACAGCTCGATCCAATAGCGCTGTTCCCAATGGCCGTCTATTTCCACTTCATTTTCAAGCACGCCGCCATTACGGATAATGGATTTGGCTGAGCCGATATTATCTCTGTCGCAGCACATCAGCACCCGGTGGATGCCCAGCTTTTTACACTCTTGAAGCGCTAACGCGATCATGGCGGTCGCATAGCCCTTACGCCGCTCCCCGGGACGTATTCCGTCTCCGATATGGCCGCCGGAAAGCAGCAGCGATTCATTCAGATAGTGGCGGATATTCACTGCGCCGACGAATATGTTCCTGTCCTTATCCAGGCAGAACAGCGTCGTTTCCGGAACAAGACCGTCTTCCGTTTCTTCATTTTCGAGTTGTGCCAGATAATTCTCGAAATCGTGAAAGTCGCTGCGGAAGATCGCCCAGGGGGAATGGTTGGTATGGTTTGCTTCAATGTCTGCTTTCCATTCCGTCAGCATGTCGAATAATTGCGGCTTATACGCCGGAGACAGTTTTACCAATTCAATATTCATGCAGAAACCTCGCTTTACCAATGACCGGATCTGCTGCGCGGTACGTCAGAAGCCGCGGCTTACCTCTTCCAGCTTGTCCGGGCAAAATATCATCGCTTTTTTTAGTGCGAGACAGATATCGGGGTACTCGGGACAGGAGGCGTCAGAGCCGAGCCAGTATTTTTCTCCGTCATCAGCCTGTATGGCCATGAAGTACTGTGCCGGAAGGATCGGGGATGCCTTCTTTGTCATCAACCGGATCGTATTGACCATGCTGTACGGGAAATATTTATCATCAACGATAAGTCCGGACGAGCTTACCGTGATATGCGAAGGACATCTTTTCTTTCTTTTCTGAAAACGGGCGATCTTGACAGGGATGTCAATGATCAGGATCGCCGAAAGGCCGGCTAACTCAAAAAACATCATGGCGGAAAGCATGTGGTTCAGAAGGAGCAGGAGGAGAACGGCAGACGCCAGCAGGGCCTGAATGATCAGAGCCTGCCGTAATGACGAAGCTTCTCTCGCAAACAGGCTGACATGATCTAAGACATACTCCGTTCCGGCGAGCGACGGCTCTCCGGGACTGCCGCTGTTTACGGAATCGGCGATCGCCGCTTTTTTCTCCACGGCCATCTGCTCGGTGTCCTGAATGCGGATCCGGTTATCCAGGCTGTTCAGGAGCTCGGCATCAAAGCCATATAACCTGCGTTGGTAGAGCCGGTCTCCTTCGTGGTAGTATAAGCGGCATTTCCAGATGCTCACGGGAATGAGCCAAAGAGAAAACTGAATATTTCTTGCTTCTGTATGGTCAAAGTCCTTTAGAGCGATCCGGGTCGTTTTGCCGCCGCCGGACACCCGGAGCTCATCCCCGAATATCCTGACCCGGCTGCGGAATGCCAGCGCGAACCCCATGCACAGCAGCATGCAGAAGATGACTCCCGACCAGGAATGGAACGGGCCGAGGGAGAGGAAGGGGAGGATGTCGGCGGTCCTTAGGGCAAGGATATGGATGAATTCCAGATAGAAAGCTAAGTCGATAAAATAAAAGAGAAAATAACAGACAAATCCCCCCAAAACGGCAAAAATGACGCAGCGCTTCATTCGGCCGAGATACTGTACCGGAGGATCGATTTCTTTTATGTACGAATGGACCATGTTCCTTCTTTCCCTGAAATATCTTGAATCATTTTGTATCCGTATCGTCCGGCTCCCGGTCTGCCCGGCTGGGCCGGTAAATCCCCCCGCCTTTGCAATGCCGCATCCGGATAGAGCCGCTTGGCAGGCCAGGAAAAACCGTTTTACGGCACAGATCAGTCGACATCAAGGATCTCGCTAAAGCCGGTCTGATCCAAGATCTCCCGTACCGGCTCCGCTGCCCCGGCGATGCGGACCTTATTCGCTTTCAGCTCCTTTTGCATGATAAGGAGGACCCTTAGCCCCGCAGAGGATATGTACTCCAGCCTTGACGCATCGACGCAGATATTCTCCGGAGCCTGCGCTTCACACGCTTTCCTGTATTCATCAAACAGGGCGGGAGCGGAAATAGAGTCCAAGCGCCCGGTCAGGCGAATGTTCAGGCTGCTCCCGCTGCGGGATATTTCCGCGCTGAATTTGTCAGAGGACCGGCTGCCGCTTTGCATGGCTTTTTCCGCGGCAGTCAGCTTCAGGCATTTGATGTCTGAGACATTCTTTCTTATGTGATCGACCTGTTCATCGGTAAGCTGTCCGAAAGAATGCAGATCGGCGTCTTCCGAAAGGAACGGGATAGATTCGCAGGCAAGGCCGTGCTTTTTGAACAGCTCCTTCATTTGATCGTCCGGCATACCGGTAAGCGAGCCGGTGAATTTTGTATCCGATTTTTCCGAAATGCTGCGTCCGAGGGCCAGCAGGGCCTTCATCCCCTCTTCCCTCCCGAGAACGGAGGTCAGGATCCCCGCCATAAACTTTGCCGTGACCAGATCCGGCGTGATAAAGCATCCGCCGTGCTCATGCAGGACAGAGGAGATGCCGCTCAGCATGCTGTCGAATTCATATATGCCCAGATAGATCAGCAGACCTTCGCAGCACATGAGTATTTTTCCGTCCATCGGTCTTGCCGCTTCGGCCATGGCAGAGGGGTCGGTTATATCCGTAAGACGATAGCTGAACTGTCCCGGCAGCTTTTCAGACGCATTGACCTGGCGGACGACTTTCGTCATGGCACCAACCGCCGATTCAAGATCACAGCCCAGATAGCGGAGCCCTTTTCTCGCCATAACGAGCCCGCGCGGCGAAAAACCGCATCCGACATCCATAATATTTGAAATACCGGAATTCTCGGCATACCGGTTGATAAAACTATACCGGGCTTCCTGTATTACCGCGAACGGATACACGGCCTCGCCGGTGACCCGGTAATCGTTCATAGATTCATTCAAACCGAACATCCGGACAAGGTCGGACGCTTCCCGGATGCCGGCGGCGGCAAGCTGCGAAATCGTAAGCCGCGCCGTGTCGATGACGGGGTTCGCCGTTTCGGCTGTGTTTTTTTTCATTTCATCTTTCTCCATGCTTTTGACAGGCAGAGCCTGTTTCCGTGTTTACGCTTTCTCAACAGTAAAACGGTATCGTAGCTGTATTGAACAGGAAACAAAAGACTCCCGTAAAGACGCCTTCCGGGAAGTAACGGATCGATTACCGGATGATGCCGTCGGAGGGCTTCAGATCCCCGGAGGAACAGTAAGGCAAGTGTACGGCGACAGAGCATTTCTGTCAAGGTGAGTTCTCCGTTTTTCCGGTCTGATCCTCCGTTTTTGCCTGCCCTCCGCGATATGAGCCGATCAGGCCGCGCGGCTTTTTGGGTGGAGCACGGCGGAGGAGGTTTGCCGAAAAAAAAGAAGTGTGCTATGATGACCAAAAGAGAAGGGAGGCCGGTGATGCTATATAAGCAATTCTACGATTCACCGCTGGGAAGGATCACGCTCGTCTGTGACGACGCCGGTCTGACCGGGCTCCGGTTTGAAGACAGTAGCCAGCAGGAAGCCTGTGCGGGCTGGGAATTTGAAGAGGCGCCGCATCCGCATCATGCTGCCGCATCGCGCTGGCTGGACGACTATTTTCTTCGAAAGGATCCAGGCTTTCTGCCGCCCCTTCATCTTGTCGGAACGCCGTTTCAGAAGGCGGTCTGGGAAGAGCTTTTGAAGATCCCCTATGGCGGAACGCGGAGCTACGGCGAGATCGCAGAGGCCGTGGGAGAAAGGCTGGGGACGCCGGGCATGGCGGCTCAGGCGGTCGGCGGCGCTGCCTGCCGCAATAAGATCGCGCTTATCGTTCCCTGCCACAGGGTCATCGGGGCTGACGGAAACCTGACGGGCTATGCGGGCGGAATCGAACGAAAGATCGTGCTGTTGGCCCTGGAGGGCGCCGATCTCAGCCGCATATATTTGCCGAAAAAGAAAAAAACGGTGCTGCGGGGGCGTGACCGGCTATAAGCCGGCCGAAAAAGACTCTGAGGCAGACACGGATATCCCGCCGGAGCGGGGCAGACACAGGGAGAATCGGAAATGAGAGTAAAAGAGGTCTTTGCGGAGCTAAAAAACTGGAGCGGTACGCTTCCGTTCAACAGGACAGTTCAGATGACCGCTGAGGAGAGTCGGGATCCGAGGTCCTTCAGCGTGAAGATGACGATGTCTGATGTAAGATTTTCATGGAAGATCAGTAAAACGAAACGGTTTCTCGGGAACGGAAAGTGGAATTACTGCGAAACGAATGAAGCGTCCGCAGGGGTCCTGACGACGGAGGAATTTGAATCCTGTGAGCAGGCGGCAGCAAGGCTGCGCGAACGGGTCGACGCCTTTGTCAGCGGTACGTAAATTCGGACCTTGATCCGGAAGAAGAGCCCCGCGGCTTTATGAAAACCTACGCCCGGATATTTTCTGCAGGAACCCGGCTCAGGCGCCGAAGGATTCCTCAAGGAACTGAGAAAGCCGATCTGAGAAATCTGAGAAAGCGTCAAAAGGGGCTTGATTTTTAGCTTTCCAAAATTGCGTGATAATGTTATAATATCTAAAATGATTCCAGTGGCGGCGGCCACTCCACCATATGACTGCCGTACATCACAAGGGAGGAACGTGTCCCTGGCTCAGGGTGCGGCAGTGTGGAGACCTGCCGTAAGGCGGTGCATCCGTTAGAGGATGCCGCGAGCCTGTTTTTGCGGAGGCAGAACAGGCGGAGCCGAAACTATGGCGAGCGTACAGCTGAAAAACATCAAGAAGGTCTACCCTTTCGTAAGCGGTGAGGACAAAAAGTCCAAAAAGAAGGGGAAAGGCGCGGCAGCCGAGAAAAAAGCCAGTCTGCAGATCACGGACGAGGGCGTTGTGGCGGTCCAGGAATTCAGTCTGGATATTGCGGACAAGGAATTCATCGTCCTGGTCGGGCCTTCCGGCTGCGGCAAATCGACGACTCTTCGTATGGTTGCCGGGCTTGAGGAGATCACGGCAGGGGAACTGTACATCGACGGAAAGCTGATGAATGACGTGGCTCCTAAGGACCGCGACATAGCCATGGTCTTCCAGAACTATGCCCTGTATCCTCACATGACGGTCTATGAGAACATGGCGTTTTCCCTGAAGCTTCAGAAGGTCCCGAAGGACGAGATCGACAAGCGGGTCCGCGAAGCAGCCGCGATTCTGGATATAACCGAATATCTGCAGCGCAAACCGAAGGCCCTTTCAGGCGGCCAGCGCCAGCGTGTGGCGATCGGCCGCGCGATCGTGCGGGATCCCAAGGTCATGCTGATGGATGAGCCGCTTTCCAATCTGGATGCAAAGTTAAGAAATGAAATGCGTGCGGAGATCATCAAGCTGCGCCAACGCATCAACACCACTTTCATCTATGTCACGCACGATCAGACCGAAGCCATGACGCTCGGTGACCGTATCGTCATTATGAGAGATGGTTTTATCCAGCAGATCGGCACCCCTCAGGATGTGTTCAATCATCCGGCAAACCTGTTCGTTGCCGGCTTCATCGGTATGCCGGTCATGAATTTCTTTGAGGCAGAGCTTGTTCGCGAGGGCGATAAATACTTCGTGGAGCTCGGCGGGATGAGGACAGAGCTTTCCCCGGATAAGGAAGAACGGCTGGCGAAGAAGGATGTGCAGAGCCGAGAGGTAACGCTCGGGGTCCGTCCGGAGCACACGGTGATCTCTGAGCAGGGCGTGGAAGCGCGGATCGATGTATCGGAAATGATGGGCTCTTCGGTCCATCTGCATGTCACCGCCGAGGGCAAGGATGTGATCATCATCGTGCCGACGTCGGATATGGCGGATCATTTTGCCATTGGCCAGCCGGTACATTTCACCTTTGCCGGCAGCGTAGCGCACGTTTTCTCCCGTGAGGACGGAAAGAACCTTGAATACTGATCTGACTTAGCTCCCGCCTATCCCGGGACGTCAGGAACGACCAGACCTGCGAAAGATGAAAACTCATTTTTCGCAGGTCTTTTATTGTTGGGCAGTATCTGAGGACAAAAGCATGACGACACAAAGTGAACATTTGTGCAAAATATCGACTAAAAGGGAAAATAATTTACAACTGTGATAGAATAAATTAAAGAAAGCAGGGGTACAGTAATATGAACGGACTTAAACGTAATACCGAAAGGCTATTTTCTCACGGCGGAAAGCTTTTTGCCATGGCAATGGATCTTCCTCAGGTCGGACTCGTGGAAGGGCTATGTGATCCGATGACTGTCATTAGGGAATGCAAAGATAGCCAGCTTGATGCTTTTTTGACAAATGTGGGGATTGCTCATTTGGCAGAAGAAGAATTGTTAGGCAAGAAACTGATCTTGCGAACATCCTCTGGAGGAACGGATCTGGCGACGGAATTTACCGGCGTACAAAAGAACCATGTCAGTCCTGAAACAGCACTGGCAATGGGGGCAGACGCTGTCGTTATGATGATGGTGATCGGCGAAGTCGGAT
>JAZRYN010000264.1:0-2748 GCA_045600745.1 Lachnospiraceae bacterium | reverse complement strand
GGGATCCTGGAGGATGGCCATGGCGCCGTAGACGAAAGCGCGCTTACCGGAGAATCCGTTCCGGTAGACAAGGAACCGGGAGACGTTTTGAGTGCGGCAACGATCAATCGCTCCGGGTATTTAAAGGCCCGTGCGGCAAAGGTCGGAAAGGACACCACATTCGCGCAGATCATCCGGATGGTGGAGGGGGCGGCGGCAACGAAGGCGCCCATTGCCCGCGCGGCGGATAAGGTCGCGGGTGTTTTCGTTCCTGCCGTGATGGCCGTAGCGGCCGTCGTACTTCTTGCCTGGCTGCTCGCCGGACGGGAGACGGCTTTTGCTCTTGAACGGGCGATCAGCGTACTGGTCATTTCCTGCCCCTGCGCACTGGGGCTCGCCACGCCGGTTGCGATCATGGTAGGAAACGGCGTCGGCGCCAGAAACGGCATTCTTTTCAAAACCTCGGAGGTGATGGAAAATGCCGGGAAAGTGCAGCTCGTGGCATTAGATAAGACCGGGACGATCACCGAAGGCGATCCGGAAGTGACCGATATCATACCGGCAGACGGCGTGACGGAGCGGGAGCTTCTGGGGAAGGCCTATTCGCTGGAAATGAAAAGCGAACACCCGCTTGCCAAAGCGGTAGTCAAGCAGGCAGAGCGGGAAGGGCTTACGGCGCAGGAGATCACGGAATTCGAGGCGCTGCCGGGGAACGGACTCAAGGCACGCTGTGCCGGAGGGCTCCTCCTTGGCGGCTCCGAAAAATACATGGCCGCGCAGCTTGCTTTGCCGGATCTTCTGAAAAGAAAAACGGAGCGGCTTGCGGCCGAAGGAAAAACGCCGCTGTGGTTTGCGGAGGATGAACGGATCCTTGGCTTTATTGCGGCGGCAGACGTGATCAAGACCGATTCGGCAAGGGCTGTCGCCGAGCTTGAGAACATGGGCATCGAGGTGGTCATGCTGACAGGCGATAACGAAAAGACCGCCGCGACGATCGGCCGCGAGGCCGGGGTGAGCCGGGTGATCGCCGGCGTCCTCCCGGAAGGGAAGGAGATAGCGGTAGCCGAGCTTATGGCAAGGGGAAAAACAGCGATGGTCGGTGACGGCATCAACGATGCGCCGGCTCTGATGAGGGCCGACATCGGTATCGCCATCGGGGCGGGTACGGACGCAGCGATCGATTCGGCCGGCGTTGTACTGATGAATTCGCGGCTTTCCGACGTCCCCGCGGCCGTGCGCCTGTCCCGCGCCGTCCTGACGAATATTCGTGAGAATCTGTTCTGGGCATTTGCCTACAATGTAATACTGATCCCCATGGCGGCAGGTCTGTATAAAGGGATCACGATCAACCCCATGTGGGGGGCTGCGGCAATGTCGCTGTCGAGCTTTACGGTCTGCATGAACGCCCTCAGACTGAATCTTGTCAAGCTGCATGATGCTTCGCGCGATAAGCGGGTGAAGCACAGAGCAAGACCGGAGGCAGCATCAAGAGAGGCTGCTGATGGAAATATGATCCCCAGGGAGGAAAAAGAAATGAAAGAAACGATTGCGGTAAACGGAATGATGTGCATGCACTGCGAAATGCATGTCAAGAATGCGCTTGAGGCGTTAGACGGGGTGGAGGCTGCCGCAGCCGATCACACCGCCGGCAAGGTCGAGCTGACGTTAAGCAAGGCCGTGGAGGAGGCCGAGCTTAAAAAAGCGGTAGAGGGTGCCGGATACGAATATATCGGCGTGAAAACACAAGCTTAAGAGAGGCAGCCGCATGCGCCGCATTTCCCGGCAATAACAGCATGCGTCACCGGATACTATGAATGGGTCTTTCCAAAGTTCGGGGTTCCTTCTGCCGGCGTTGGCCGTGACGGCGGTCCTCTGGATCGCCTTTTTGATCATGATGCTGCGCTCCCGTGCGCGTCTGAGAAACTGCTTTCTGTTCCTGTCGGCGATCGCCGCGACGTTTTTGCTTTTCGGGCTGCTGACCGCGGAGCGGTATCCCGGAGTGATCATCGGCGAATTCCTTATCATCGGGATCGCCTTGCTTATCGTACCGTTTTTTCTGATCGTAAACGGAAGCGATATGATGAAAAAGGAAGGAAGGAGCCTGAAGCATGCCCTGCCGCTGCTGCTCGGGATAGTGATCCTGACGGGCGAGGTCCTTATCGGGATGACTGTCCTCATGCTGGCGAGAGGCACGGCCATCTCCCGGGGCTGGCTCATGTTGTGCCTGCTCGGCGGTCTTTCGGTCTTTTACGGGTCGCTGATGTTTCTCTCCTTTGTCCTTTATGTGGCGGCCATTCAGATCGTACCGCATACCCGCGACTTCGATTACGTGGTGGTGCTTGGCTGCGCACTGAAACCGGACGGGACGCCCGGCAAGCTTCTTAAGAGCCGGCTCGACAAGGCCGTAAAGGTATTTCGAAGGGACAAGACGCCGCCGTTTCTCATCCTATCGGGCGGCCGCGGCGCAGACGAAGCCTGTTCGGAAGCGGACGCCATGTATTTTTATCTGCTGCAGCAGGGCATTCCGGCAGAAAAGCTCCTTGAAGAGGACCGTTCGACCAACACCTACGAAAATTTGAAGTATTCAAAGGCGCTGATCGACGCGCGTCCGGGAAGAAAGAGATTTGCCTTTGTGACCAGCAATTACCATGTATACCGCGCCTGGTACTACTGCCGCAAGCAGGGGATAGACTGCGTCGGCATCGGCTCGCCGGTCGCCTTTTATTACTGGCCGAGCGCGATGATCCGTGAATTTTCCGCGATCATCCT
>JAZRYN010000263.1:0-2491 GCA_045600745.1 Lachnospiraceae bacterium | reverse complement strand
ATTGCCGGCGGGCGGATCACCGGGATGCGTTTCTACGGAGACTTTTTCAGCATCCGGGAGCCGGAAGAGCTTGCCCGGAACTTCATCGGTCTTGCCCCCGACCGGCAGAGCTATGAAAAGGCCTTAGCGGAGGCTGATGTTTCGCAGTATTTCGTCGGCCTTTCCCGGGACGCGCTGCTTGACCTCCTTTGCTCGTGAAGAGGCCCCGCCATGAATGATACCATTACCGTCACGCTGCTTGCCAACGCGGGACTTCTCCTGCAGTTCGGTGACTGCACCATTTTATTGGATGCCCTGCAAAGGAGCGAGGACGCCCCCTTTAGTCCGCTGCCGCGCGGACTGTGGGAGCAGATCCTCAGCGGCACGCCCCCCTTCAACAAGATAAATGCCCTGCTTTTTACCCACCTTCATCCCGATCATTTCTGCGGTGAAATGACCGCGGCATACCTGAAAAAGCACGAGGTTCCGCTTATCATGATGCCGGATGATATGACGGCTCCCGGAGCGGAGGAAGCGGCGGCGGCGGCAGGACAAAGACTGGTTCGGCTTCACGGCGCCGTCCCCGTGCGCGCCGGACTTCCTTCCGGTGTCTCTGTGCTGGCCTTCCCCACGCGGCATCTGGATAAACGGTACCGCGAGGTGCCGCATTATTGCTATCTGCTCTCGTCCGCGGCGGGAAATGTACTGATCACCGCCGACATCGATTATACCTGGGAGACCCTGTCGGAAGCCCCGGTCGACGCCGCTTTCGTCAATCCGCTGTTTTTTGCCGCGCTGCGCGCCGGGCGCTTTTTCAAGGGGCAGCTGAACGCAAAGCAGCTCTGCGTCTATCACATCCCCTTTGCCGGGGACGACAAAATGAAGATGCGTGCCTCGGCTGCTTATAACGCCGCCCGCTGGCAGGGGCAGGCTGCGGTCACCGTTTTTGACCGGTCCCTGCAGCAGATCGTGATCGGCAGACAGCTTCCGTAGAACGGCTCCTCTGAAAGCGCCGGATGCCGAAAGGAATGCCGGGCTTTTCCTCCGGCCGCCCGAGCCCCGCTGAGAAAGATAGCGGAGAAAGATATCCGCCTTATCCCTCTCCACCGGCGTGAGCCTTTAATATGGACCCTTATGAAAAAGCAGGTATACCGCAGAGCCAAAGCTCTTGGTATACCTGCTTTCGTAAAGGCGGCTCCGCGCCTTCTGCCGCATGGGCCTGCTTAAGGCGTCAGCCCTGAGCCTGCACTGCCGTGATCGCCACGACGCCGACGATGTCTTCGGCGCTGCAGCCGCGGGACAGGTCGTTGACCGGGCGGGCAAGTCCCTGGCAAATAGGGCCGTAGGCTTCGGCATGCGCCAGGCGCTGTACCAGCTTGTAGCCGATATTGCCGGCATCAAGGTCAGGGAAAATGATGACGTTCGCATGTCCGGCAACCGGGCTTCCGGGGGCCTTGGAGGCGCCGACAGAGGGGACGATGGCGGCATCAAGCTGCAGCTCGCCGTCGATCATATACTGAGGATACTCCTCCTTCGCGATCTTCACCGCCTCAACGACCTTGGTCACATCGTCGTGCTTGGCCGAGCCCTTGGTCGAATGAGATAGTAGCGCCACCTTGGGCTCCGCGCCGACCATTTTCACAAAGGATTCCGCGCTTGTTCCGGCGATCGTAGCCAGCTTATCGGGCGTGGGATTCTGTTCAAGGCCGCAGTCGGCAAACACGAATTTGCCGTTCTCGCCGTATTCGCAGTCCGGAACGATCATCAGGAAGAAAGAGGAGACCATCTTCACGCCGGGAGCGGTCTTCAGGATCTGCAGGCAGGGGCGAAGGGTATCGGCCGTGGAGTGGCAGGCGCCGGACACCATGCCGTCGGCATCACCCATCTTCACCATCATCACGCCGTAGTAGGTATAATCGGTCAGGAGAATGTTCATAGCCTGGTCGTAGGTCATGCCCTTCGATCTGCGCAGCTCGGCGAAGGTCTCCGCATAAGCCGCGGTCTTTGCATCCGTCGCGGGATCGACCACCTTCACGCCCGTAAGATCAGCCCCGCCGCTGTACTTTGCGACGTCTTCGGGGCTGGCGATCAGAATCAGATCGGCAAAGCCTTCCTTGGCGATCTGCTCGATCGCCTGATAGGTACGCTTGTCATTCGACTCCGGCAGCACGATCGTCTTCTTCTGCGCCGCTGCCTTCGCTTTCATTTCCTGGATATAGTTGCTCATGTTCATCCTCCGGCATTTACTTGATAATTTGGCGGCTTACCCGTCTAAATGTCCGGTAACATTGTAGCAACATGGTTTTCATAATTCAAGGTCTTTCGGGATTTTTTCGGGATCCGGGATTTTTTCCTAAATTTTAATTGTAATTTCTACACTTCCAATCCAATGTAGAACTTAGTCTCGGAAATGTAGACTTTACTCTTGCACACAAGATTCCATTTGTATATTGATAACGGCATATCTTTTGTATTATCCTTCTTATTGTTCCCGGCGGCGGCAAAGGAGGTC
>JAZRYN010000262.1:0-4417 GCA_045600745.1 Lachnospiraceae bacterium | reverse complement strand
GAAGCCGGTGACACCGATGATGGTGGCGATAACGAGGCCGCCGAGAAGGAACGGGGTCTTGTTTTCCTTGTTGAACATCTCCGCGCCTGCGATGCCCCATGCGTAAGCGCCGGCATGAGCGGTGGTCCAGATGTTGAGCGTGAGCACGACCAGAGCAAAGAAGATCAGGCCGGTGTTGAGCATGACGATGATGAAGTCGGATTCGCCGTATGCAAGGCCGCCGAAGATACCGGCCAAGAGCATAATGGTGTTGCCGATCATAAATGCGACAAAGCCTGACCAAAAGGCGGCCTTTGCGCTCTTGGAGAATCGGGACCAGTTGCATGCCTGCGTACCCATGGAAGCAAAGGTTCCCACGATCGCGGTCAGCGCGCTGGCAACAGACATCTCAGTGGAGGGCACCGCGTTGACGATCGCCTCCATACCGCCGTTTGCCCGGGCGGCAAGGACGGGAACGTAGACAACGAGGATCAGGAGGGCGGGAACAGCCACATAGGCCACCTTCTCCATGGCCTTATAGCCCCACAGCGCAGTGACGCCGAAGATGATGCCCCATGCGAGAGTAAACCAGATCTCAAGGTGCGGCACGTTAAATGCTACTGCAAAGAGGTTGCCGGTATAGGAGCAGACATATCCGTACCAGCCGATCTGTGTTCCGCCAAGAAGCAGATCTGCCCATTTGGCGCCGCCGATACCGAATGTGTATCTGGAGAGCATAACGGAAGCAAGTCCCGTCTTGGCTCCGATAGCGCAGTTCATGGAGACATACACACCAAGAACCAGGTTGCCGATCAGGACGACCCACATGAGCTTGCTGAAGGAAAATGCCGCTGCAAGCTGGGCGCCTGTTGACATGGTCGGTGCGAAGAACGTAATGCCTAAAAGGACGGCTGCTACAGAGAAAAATGTTTTTCTTGCGGACGCAGGGACGTGATCTATGGGGTAATCCTCGTCCACTGCCTGTTTCTTGATGTTCTGATCTTCTGCCATATTAAACCTCCGAAATAAGTTATATCTGTAAAAGGGCTTTCTTCGAAAGGAAGCCCCTGCGTACAGCAAGAATTATGATACGAAGCGCGGTCTCGCGAAGCCGCATTATCATCGGCCGCCGGATTTTTGTCTGCCCGGCGCCGCAGTGCCGTCAGATCATCCGATGATGCGGGTCTGCTTCGGGGTCGTTTCCACAAGGAGTTTTCCCTTTCTGTACGAAGCGATGACCGGCTCGTTATAGCACAGTGCCTGATGATAATTTTTGGCGTTCATGACGACAAAGGACGCGTCGCTGCCTTCCTTTATGCCGTATCCGTCGCCGAGATGAAGAGTCTTTGCGGCATTCACGGTCACAAACTTGTAGGAATCCAGCAGCTCCTGGTATCCCATCATGTGTCCGGCATAGAGTCCCATGAAGACGGCATCTCTCATGTCGGCATTGCCCAGCGGATTCCACGGGTCAAAGATATCATCGCTGCCAAACGATACGTTGCAGCCTTCCGCCGTCAGCTCTTTCACGCGTGTCATGCTCCTGCGCTTCGGATAGGTATCGACGCGGCCGCCCAGATGAACATTAACACAGGGATTGGCTACAAAATTGATCTCCGACATTTTGAGAAGACGCATCAGACGGATGACGTAGGCGTTGTTATAGCTGTGCATGGCAGTCGTATGGGACGCCGTGACCATGTCCTTCATGCCGGTCTCATAGGCACGGGCCGCCACTGTCTCAAGACCGCGGGAGGCCTCATCGTCTATCTCGTCGCAGTGCACGTCGATCAGTCTTCCGTATTTCTCCGCAAGCTCAAAGCAGATGTTGAGGGACTCAACGGAATACTCCCGTGTAAATTCAAAATGAGGGATCGCGCCGGCAGCATCGGCACCGAGCCTCAAAGCGGTATCGAGCAGCTCCTTACCGTTAGGATAGCTGAGGATGCCGTACTGCGGAAACGCTACGATCTGAACGTTGATCCTGTCCCTCTGCTCCTCGCGGATCTCAAGAAGAGCTTCCAGTGCAGTGAGGTTCGGATCGTTGATATCCACATGGGTACGGACATGCTGGACGCCGTTTGCGATCTGGATATCCAGCGCCCTGGACACGCGTTTTCTGACGTCTTCCTTCGTCAGCGTCTTCTTGCGTTCTTCCCAGCATTCAATACCCTCGAACAAGGTGCCGCTCATATTCCAGCGCGGTTCGCCGGCCGTGAAGCACGTGTCCAGATGGACGTGGGATTCAATAAAAGGAGGGATGACGAGCTTTCCTCCGTAGTCTCTGACTTCTTCCCCCGGCAGTTCCGCCAATCCGGTGGCAATCGTCTTGAATTTTCCGTCTTCGATACGGATATCCTTGCATTCCTCGGCATTCTCGATATAAACATTTTTGATCAGCATATTCTCTCTCCTCGTTTCTCTGCCGCTTTCTGTGAAAAGCAATACTTTGTCGAGCCCGTACGATTTGCAAATGCCTCTGTTCACAACACTTCAAAAGCATGAAGGAATTGATCTGGGGTCATTCTACTCTCGTTTAATCCATCCGTCAATTAACATTAATCATTACATATAGAATTTTCGCACAAATCATGCCGGAGCATCATTAAGAACACCGGTCACGGTTCCATATCCGGTGAAGATCACGATCCGCCTCACCGTCTTACAATGATCATATCTCCCTGTATCGCACCATAGCTCACGACTGCTCCTGCGGACGGCGCGTGGATCATTTTGTTGGGACCCACGTAGATCCCGCAATGATAACTGCATACGCACACGTCTCCGGGAGTCGGATTGGAGACCCTCGGCCAGCTCATGAATGTGGCGGCCGTGCCGATAAGGGCATGCGTACCGGTAAGGCAGTAGCTTACAAAACCGGAGGCATCATAGGCATCGGGTCCAACACCGCCCCAGGCATAAGGTTTTCCCAGTTCCTTCTTTGCTCTTTCCACAACGTCTCCTAACGGAGCAGACCCAGGGTCCGGTGCAGGTCCCGGGGTCGGTCCGCCGCCGACGATCTTTTCAAGTTCTGGATCATTCATGATATTCTCTGTCATTTTTGCCGCTCCTTTGCTTCACGGGTCTCGATCAGATTCGAAACATGCCTGTTCTCCAGGACCTCGTAGGCTGCGGTCTTATCAATGATCGCTTTCACAAGTTTATCGATCTCGGATCCTTCAGAGTAATCGGCCGGCGCATAGTACCGGATGCGGTTATCCTCTATCATCCTGAATACTTTTCTTTTGTCCTGCTTCTCCGGGTCATACACTCCGATCGAATGTCCGCCGTAGGAATTCACAAGCTTCATGCATGGGATATCTGTATCGCTGTCCCCGATATAAACCATGTTTCTGAAAGGAACCCGCAGATCCTCCGGGGAAAAATAATCGTTTACACCGGGATCGTTTATGTCAAGAACGCCTTTTTCGATCCGGAAAAGATACTGTGTTTTGTTGGTATAGTTGATCACCTGTGCGGGCCATACCGCCACACCGCGTTCATTGAAATAAAAGGAGCTTGCGTAGACTTTTTCAAATGCCCCGTTTTTAGCGATCTCCGTTCCCTCGATCATTTCCTTCAAGCCGGAGGAAATAACGTAATGCTCGACGATCACGCCGCGTTCTTCCCCGTATTTTTTGGTCCGCTCGAACCAATCTATAACTCCGGGAAACAGCTTCACCTTTGATCCATAGTCGGAAAGGGCTCGTTTGCTGAAAACGAGATTTCCCTCTGCTTCCCTGACCATTTTGTACATATACGCAAGATTGCTATCCATGTCGTTAGCCTGAGACACATCATTGGTCTCCTGCCAAAACCGTTCCACATCATAGCCGACAGACTGAATGTAACCCTGTGCCTGCATATCATCAGGCGACAGGGTCTTATCAAAATCGTAGCATATCGCTAAGACCGGACGGTCCTCTTTATGCTTTCTTTCATACATCATATAAGAGCTCCTTCATACACCTTATCGCCGGCCACGTATTTAGCCGTGATCCCCACAGAATCAAGGCCCAGGTAGGCGGCTTTCTCCATGCGCTCGCTGACGCTTTGGCGCAGCGGAGATTTGGCGGAGGAATCATCCAGCACTACGGCGTCAAACGAATATCCCTCCCGGAAGGCTCCGACCTTGCCGAAGAAGGCGCCGCCGCCTTCCGTTGCCAGGAACATGGCCTCGGCAAAGGAGAGGGGCTTATAGGCATCATCGATGGTCCGCCAGTACATTTTCGACGCCATCACAGCGTCTGTGATGGCCCGGAACATGGATTCGGTGTGACCTCCCGCCACATCGCTGCCCAAGCCGACATGAATGCCCAATTCCAGATACTTCCGGATCGGAGCGATACCCGACGAAAGATTGATGTTGGAGGTGGGACAGTGGGCGACAAACACGCCTCTCTTTTTCATCAGGTCAATCTCTTCCTCGGTGGAATAG
>JAZRYN010000261.1:0-4717 GCA_045600745.1 Lachnospiraceae bacterium | reverse complement strand
CCCTGCTTACCTGGTGCATTGTCTGCGGCAGGGCTTATCTGCGTCTGCGGGACGTCTATCCGGCGGAGCTAATGGGGATCTCCTGCCATAATTTTGCCCTCTTCCGGGGACTGCCCGCGGCGGTCAGCTTCGGTGGTGCTCTTGCCGTATACTTTGCCCTGAGCTTTTTGGCCATGCTTCCGGTGACGCACCTGTGCCTGTATTTCAGCGAGCTTACCGGCTCGGGGGAAAAGGCCATGGCGGCGTCGTCGGCTGTGCTGTTGCTGCCGTCGATCGCGCTTAGTATCGGCGTGGGCTGGATAAGGCCCTTTACGCTGCTTCCGTTCCTTGCGGAGGATCATTTGCTGCTGGCACAGCCTCTGCAGCGCCTGATGTTTGCGGCGTGGTTTGCGCTGTCCCTGCTGCTGCTTTTCCGAACGAGAAGAAGCTGGAGCCGTGCCTGAGGTGCGGCTGATGGAAAATCGGTCTTGAAAACGGCGGCGTTTCCGTGCTACACTGAAAAAGCCTTGGGCAAAAGGGGGCGGCGGAAATGGCAGGGAAACGCAAACTGACATTAGTAAGTATGCTGCATTATGTGCGGCTTGTTTATCGTTCGATTCTTTTTATCGTGCTGCTGATCGTCTATATCGAATACCGAACGAGGACCGGCGGCTCGATCACGGCGGAGATGGAAAAGCGTCCGGTCATTCTGACGATTGGCTGGGCCGTGTTTGTATTGGAAATGGTCCTGCGCTTTTTCCCTTCGAGATTGGAGAGCCCGGGCTGCCAGAAGCAGTTCGCCAGGAACTATATCAAATCCGGCAGGCAGGAGATCAACATCCAGGACAATAATGCTACGATCCTGGTGGCGCTTGTCTGGATCAGCTTCAACGGAGTATTCGGCGCGCTTCACATGCTCGGCATTCTGGATGACGGGATCATGATTCTCCTGTGCAGCGCCTATTCCGTGTGCGACATGATCTGTATTCTGTTTTTCTGCCCCTTCCAGACCTGGTTTATGAAAAATAAGTGCTGCAGCGCCTGCCGGATCTATAACTGGGACTATGCGATGATGTTCACTCCGCTATTTTTTATCCGTAAGACCTATACCTGGAGCCTTCTGGTGCTGTCCATGGCGCTGCTTGCGCGCTGGGAAATCGCCGTTTTCCGGCATCCGGAACGCTTTTCGGAAAACACGAATGAATATCTGCAGTGCCGCAACTGCACGGAAAAGCTGTGTGCACACAAAAAACAGCTGGTCAGTCTGTGGGCACAGATCGAAAAGTATACCGCGGCACGTTTGACGCGCCTGAAAAAAGACTGAGCCTCCGGAGGAGGGCTTCCGGAAGCTCAGATACGAAAAGACAAGATATCGGGGGCAATGCGGGCTGTTTTTACGACGCCTCCCGCATGGTTCCGGGATCATCTTCCGGAGAGCAGGTGCAGGGCGGAGCCGCCTGTGTCCGCTTCGGGATAAGCGCACCGATGACGGCGCCGAGAGCGGAAGGGATCACCCAGACAAAGCCGAGCTCATAAAGCGGAAGGACCTTGATAAGACCGAAGGGCAGATCGAAGCCATTAGCGACATCAAGCAGCATCGGAATTACCGCACCGAGAGCAGCGCCGACAAAGACGCTGCTTTTTTTGATCCGGTCGCTGAAAAAGGCGAGAAAGACCTGAGTCAGCAGCAGCGGATAAAGAACGGCAAGAAGCGGATCGGCCAGCTTGATCATCGAGGAGATACCTACAGTGCTGATCAGCGTACCGAAAAGGCAAATGATGAGGACCATAGGTATGTAGGGCAGCCGCCCCTTCAGACGGTCGGAAAAGTAGGCGGCAGCTGAGCTGACGAGGCCTACAGCGGTGGTAAGGCAGGCAAAGAAAACGATCAGAGCCAGCAGAAATACGCCGAAACGTTTAAGCAGAAGATCAGTAACCAGCACTACGAGATCGGTATGACCGATGTCGCCCAGGTTAAGGTTGGAAGCGGTTGCGCCGAGGAAGGCGAGGCCGCCGTAGACGAGGAACAGCGCGGCGCCGGCCACGATGCCCGCACGGCTGATGACCTTCATCTGAGACGGACGATCCGTATAGCCTTTATCCGTTACCGTTTTCAAAATGACGATGGTAATGGCAATGGCGCCAAGAACGTCCATGGTCTGATAGCCGTTCAGAAAGCCTTCTTTTAAGGCGTGGATTCCTGCCTGCGGCTCGGCAATATCTCCGATAGGGGAAAGCACCCCCTTCACACAGAGAACGGCTATGGTGAGCAGCAGCATGGGCGTCAGGTATTTCCCGACGATATCCACGACCTTGCCGGGACGTATGGTGAGCACCGCCACGACGGCAAAGAACAAAAACCCGAAAACCCAGGGGCTGAGCTGCGGAAAAATAACATGTGCCCCCATTTCAAATGTGGTGGCGCAGGTACGGGGAATGCAGAGAAGGGGGCCGACGATGGCCATGACGATGTCCATGCAGAAATGTCCGGCCCGTTTCGGAAGTCTTCCGAGCAGACTCCTGCCTGCTCCCAGCCTTACGATCGCCAGAACGGTCATGATGGCTAACCCGGCGTCGGCCAGAACAAAACAGGCTAACGCGGGGAACCATTTCGTTCCGCTTTCAAGACCGAGATAGGGAGGGAAGATCAGATTCCCGGCGCCGAAAAATACGGCAAATAACGCAAAACCAACTACGATAAAGTCACTTTTGTGCTTTGCTTGCTCCTGCATGGCAGACCTCCGTGTCGACAGATTCGGTTGGCGGCATCGCTGCGGCCGTGAAAAACAGGATAATGTTAACGCTTTTACCTATAGCAAGAAACATAGCAAAAAACAGGAAAATAATCAAATCGGCTCAGTTTTTTTTGCCGATAAGAGACGGAATAAATGTTTCTCTGCATGAAACAAATATCGGAGAATATGCGCGATGATCGTAGGAGTACGGCTTTCAGAAAATAATAAAAAGAAAAAAATCGATTTTAACGAAACAGAAAGCAGCTCCGGAAAAACCGGAACAGCCGATATCTGCGGCAAAAAACAGGCTCCTGCCGCGAAAGGCACGGCATCTTGAAATTGACGGACGATATGATACAATAAACAGAAAGGTCCGGACCGGACAGCGGGCCGGGAAAGGAGCAGCTATGCCATTGCAGTTTCCGATCAAGCCTCCGAATGAAGAGGAGATCTTAAGACGCGCCGCCAGCAGCCGGCCCTCGGAGGATGAGCTCGGCCTGATGAGAGAGTGTCTTCGTGACGCCGGATACCTGATCGAATATCATATTACGGAAAGAAACCGTCCACTCTCCGTTCTGCGAGAGCTGCAGTCCGAGATCCCGGCAGGCTTTGCCTGCGGACTGCATACGGAAGCCCTGCAGAACTGCAGCTCGCTGATCATTTTTACCGCCTCGCTCGGGGAGGCTATCCGCGAGGAGGCGGAGGAGGACGGAGAAGAAGAAAAGAAGATCTTCTATCAGGCGATCTGTGCGGAGCGGCTGGACGCTCTGTGCGAATCCTATTGCGACAGCAAGGAGCGGAGGCTGAATGAAACGGGCGCCTATCTCACGCCTCATTATCCGTTTTTCTGGAAGGACGTCAGAGAAGACGCCTATACGACGACGCGCATCATGGGCGTCAGCCTTGATCCGCAGTCCCATGCGCCGGAGCGCTGCCGGACCTGCTTTGTTAAAAACTGCCCGAACAGGAGTAAGGAGATCCATTCATGAACCCGAAAAAACATGATATCATCCTGGCGTCGGCCTCGCCGCGCCGCAAACAGCTGATGAAGATGGCCGGCGTCCGTTTCAGCGTCGTTCCGGCTGACATCCCGGAGATCGTTCCCGAGGACATCCCGCCGGAGAAGGCGTCTCAGTACCTGGCGGAGATCAAGGCAGGCTATATTCTGTCGGAAAATGAAAACTCCGTCGTGATCGGGGCGGACACAACAGTCATCTGCGAGGGCCGCGTTCTCGGCAAGCCGAAGGACAAGGCGGAAGCAAAGGAAATGCTGCGCTTTCTTTCGGGAAAGACCCACGAGGTCTATACCGGCGTAGCCATCGTGTCAAAGGAGGCCAATGACTGCTTCACCTCGGTGACGAAGGTGGAGTTTTACGAGCTTTCCGACGAGGAGATCGACTGGTATATTTCGACCGGCGAGCCGATGGACAAGGCTGGCGCTTACGGCATTCAGGGCTTTGGCTGCCGCCTTGTCAAAAGGATCGAGGGCGATTACTTTACGGTCATGGGACTTCCGGTCGCCGAGGTCGTAAGGCGTATCGAGAAGATCTGATCTGCGGAAAAAGATGACAGAAAGAAGAGTGAGCTGCCCACAGGCGTGAGGCAGCTCACTCTTTGTCATAAAAAGAATAAAGATCTGCAACAAGAAAAAGCACAGAAAAACACCCGAAATACAACAAGAAAAACGGTGATTTTATACTTGACATATCGATGCAGCTTTGCTAAAAAATTTAGTTTAGAATGAATGCGCCGGCATAACGGCGTTTCATATCTCACTCTACCATGAACGGTGCTGTATAGGGGGATTTCCTTCACAGGAAACCCCATTACTATATAAAAAACATATCAATAAATCGGCAGGAGGTCCATCATGGCAGAAGACCAGAACATCAAGAAACAGGCAGTGGATGAAGATTATCCCATAGATCACGTCCCTGCGTCCGCGAGAAAAACATTTTTCTCTGTAGCAGCCGTCCTTTTAGGCATTACATTCTTTGCCCCGA
>JAZRYN010000260.1:0-14697 GCA_045600745.1 Lachnospiraceae bacterium | reverse complement strand
CCCAGCCGTCATAGGTAACAACGCCGGTATTATACTTGCCATCCAATGTCGTCCAAAGGTGGCCGGACTTGTAGAGACCCTTCATAAGGGCATCGGGATGCCACTGATAAAAATCAGGATTGAGCTCGGTAAAGGTAACGGTTCCGTCGTCATTGATCGTGTAGTCAAAAGGATTGGCTTCCAGCCAGGTGATATCCGACCACGCTGCGGAAGGGGTAAACTCATAAACAGTACGGTATTGGGCTAAATCAAAAACATCTGCGCCGTTTGTTGAAGTATAGGTCTTTACGCTTCCTTCCGGCAGACCCTGCTTAGAGGCATATAAGCAGGGCATATCGAACCTGGTCGTGGATGAAAGCTCGCTGTTGGTTGAAGCATAAAGGTCGGCATAGCTTGTGTACCAGCAAACATCCGGAAGTGTAATTCCATTTTCGGTCAAAAAGCTCTGAAGGATATGTCCGTTTACGGAATAGGAGGGCTTATCATAGCAGGCGCCCTGAGCAAGATCGGCAGCGCCCCCGTTCTGGATAGCAAAGTGCCTGTACCACTGCGTATAAATGGAGGTAGGAACGCCATTATCGTTCCAGATATAGGTCTTTCCGTCCGTCAGCAGGATAAGAAATTTGTGGCTGTCTTCCACGGAGGTATCCCCGGAGAGCATGGCGTCGGCCATTTCCAGTCCGGCGGTAACGCTTGTCCCGGAAGATAGACTTTTTAGGTCGGCTTCGGCAAAATTGACAGCATCATAGACCACATCTGCGCTGCTTTCATTGTACTCGACAAGCCCGCTCATTCCTCCGCCTGAAACAAGGTCGATCGTATCAAATGCCAGCCCGCGGAATTTAACAACGCCTACTTTGATGTTGGCGTCATGCTCAGCAAGTGTCTCCAGCATACGGTTTGCATAGTCCGCAAAATTGATATTGCTGTTGGCCGTCGATGTGGAAGAGTCCATGCAGAATACGATATCATAATCATAATGATACTCGGCGGAAGGCAGGGACAGGGTGACTTCCGTCTGACGGCTGTCATACGTCAGTTTATCCGGTGAAGCCACCTTGCTTCCGTCAACATCTTCGGCAAATACCGCTGTCGACATCAGTGACAGACACAGTATGGTGCAGAGAAGAAAACTAAGGATCTTCTTTTTCATATTCCTTTCCTCCTTGATTTATTCTTACTATTTTATTTACATAGATCATTTGCCGTGATCGGCGGCGCTGTTCCCGGCGGCCCGCTGCGGAAGGGATAAGAAAGAACGATCATAGCCGCAGCACCGCCTTTTCATAGGCACAGGACGAAGGAGCGTCCCTCGCCCGTGCAAAGCAAAAACGGCGCCCGCTCAAAAGAACATAGTACGCCGTTGATGTTTTGAAATAATTGACAAAAAAGTGCTTGACAAAAAAACGCAGTCGGGCTACGCTTTGCCGAGCCGAGCCGAGCCGAGCCGAGCCGAGCCGAGCCGAGCCGAGCCGAGCCGAGCCGAGATATTCTGCTATTAAAAATGGTCGTCCATCTCAGCATACTTGTCAAGCCCTTTCGTTGGATTTTGTACGATCACAAGTAGGAATGTCACTGACAAAAGGCTGCAATTCTCCATTACGATATAATCGTTTTTATGATAGAACAAAACTCTTGAAAATTCAATGGGTTTTGTTGAATTTGTTTGGAAACATTTGGCTGAATTCTATTGCCGGAGCCTTTACGCAGAATTCCCGGTTTTCTGTTGAAATTTCTCGATCGCCGCGGCAAAAAATACAAAAAATGTGTATCTTTTGCCACAAAACACGCCAATATGTTGGTAGGACGTTACTGACCTTGTCGTATAATATTCATGGTATCATTCCGATCACCGGATCCGGTGGTTCGAGGATGTCGCCGGTGAAGTATGCTCTCGGCAGTCTGCGCCGCTTTTCCGACTGCGAAAAGGCGGGGCTGTTTGTCGACTGGTTTGAACGCACAGTTCATTTTACGGAAGTCTGCTCGTTCCGCCGCGGCGGAAAATGCAGCAGGCCCGATCATTTACAGGGAGAAGGCACATGAATAAGAAACGGTTCAACATTTTGCTCTGTCTGTTGCTGGTGCTGTCCCTCGGCGCCGCGGTGTACGCGGCAGCGGGAGGATTCACCATGCGGTATCTGCCGGGAACGAGCGATACCGTGACCGATCTGCCGGCAGAGGAAGACGGCGTGGGCGGCACGGCCTACACGGTATCGGCCTTAGTGCCGCAGCGCGAGGGCTACGAATTCCTTGGCTGGACGTTAGATTACGGTTTAGCGAAGACCTATACCCTGACCTATCAGGTGACGGGCGATCCCGTCTATGGAAAGCCCGCAGATGCTGCCGAGCCTGCCGCGCTTACGGGCATCCGCGAGGGCAGAGATGTAACGTTAGAAAATAAGCTGACCACGGCATGGGAAACCGCAGACGGCGGTCCGGCTCCTACAACAGATACCTACAAAGTCAATTATCTGGAGGTCGGCACAGACAAGGTGCTTGCACCGCAGAAGATCGTTCCCGACCGGCCCGTGGGCGAAACGTTTACGGAGCCTGCCATCGATATCGACGGCTATATGGTCGTCGGGGCGGACACGCAGGATGTGACGATAAGGCCCGGCGTGGTCGGCCAATGGACCTTTACCGGCTGGTGCAGCGATGAGGCGTGCACAGAGCCCGTCACCGAGGTGAGCGGGATCTGTCCCGACACCACCGTTTACGGCAAATGGGAGTATTCCGAGACCACGTATCAAAACGAGATCACCTTCTATTACGAGATGATCCCGCAGCCGGAGTATGTTTCTTATACGGTCCGGTATATCGATATGTATACAGGTGAAATGCTTTTACCGGATGTTCTCAGAGAAAACGTGGTGCTTGGCAGTACCGTTACGGAATATGCTCCGGAGATAGAAGGTTATTTCCCTCTTGAAGATTCTATACAGTCCTTGGTCGATGGTGACGGGTATGTCATTTATTTTATCTATTACCAGTTAAATTAATGACCTTTATCACGGGCTTAAGGGAGAATGAATCATGAAAGCATATAAAAAGATATTTTCGCTGCTGCTTGTCCTGACCTTGACGCTCGGGCTCGGGACAACAGCGCTTGCCGCAGACTATACGGACCCGCAGCCTGGTGATACCGGCATACAGCCCGGTGACACGCTGGCTATGCCGGCGCTGACCGACTGGGCGACGCTCACCGCAAGCTGGGGCGTGCGCGTCACGTTTGTGGACTGGGACGATACCGTGCTGAGTTCCGAGGTCGTGCCGGTTACGGACGCCGCCCTGGGCAGCAGCATTGCGCCTGAGGACCCTTCCCGCAGCGGTTATTCCTTTACGGGCTGGGAGAGAAATGACGCCGCAGGCGGCACGGCCACGTTTGGGGATGACGGAAGCGTGACCGGTATAAAGGGGCCCGGCCCCATCGTTTTTATCGCTCGGTATGCGGAGCTTCTGCCTCCGCCTCCCGCTCAGGGCTCTCTGACGGTCACGAAGAAGCTTGCCGGAAATGCCGCCGAAGCGGACAGGGCCTTTGTCTTTACCGTCACGCTTGATAACGCGGAGATAAACGGCGTTTGCGGCGGCATGACCTTTACGGACGGCGTCAGCACCTTTCGCTTAAAGGGCGGCGAGAGCAGGACGGCCGAAGGGCTTCCCGAAGGGACGGCCTTTACCGTCACCGAGGAGGACTGCTCCGCTGACGGCTACGTGACGGAAAAGAGCGGCGATACCGGCGTTATTGCCGCCGGAAAAGAGCTTATCGCTATCTTCACCAATACGAAGAACATCACGCTCGTGCCTGAGCCCGAGCCCGAGCCGAAGACCGGCAGCCTGACGGTCACGAAGAAGCTTGCCGGAGATGCCGCCGAAGCGGACAGGGCCTTTGCCTTTACCGTCACGCTTGATAACGCGGAGATAAACGGCGTTTGCGGCGACATGACCTTTACGGACGGCGTCGGCACATTTCGCTTAAAGGGCGGCGAGAGCAAGACGGCCGAGGGGCTTCCCGAAGGGACGGCCTTTACCGTCACCGAGGAGGACTGCTCCGCTGACGGCTACGTGACGGAAAAGAGCGGCGATACCGGCGTCATCACGGACGGTGAGACGCTTGAAGCCGTCTTTACCAACACGAAGGACGCCGCACCTACGCCGCCGGACGAGCCGGATCCCGAGCCCGTGCCGCCGAAGACGGGAGATGATTCCCACCTCGGCCTGTGGATCGCTATCCTTGCCGTGTGTGCCGCAGGCGTCGTCTGCGTAGTCATTCTTGCCGGAAAGAAAAAGAAAAAAGATTAACGGCATGCCATCAGGCGGCGGTGGAGACCGCCGCCTTTTTCGTCCCATTATCTTTATGTCATGGCATTGATTTTGACCTTTGACCGATTTTGTGTTTTGACCGGCCTCTTTTCTCTTGACAGGCAGAAAAAAAGGGGGTATATTGACACTGTCTTCCTCGATAGCTCAATGGCAGAGCACTCGGCTGTTAACCGAGGTGTTGCAGGTTCGAGCCCTGCTCGGGGAGCTGAACAGACCTGCCGTGGGGCAGGCCTTTTCCTTTCATTCGCAATATCTTGTGTCGTTTCTTCGGGCTGACCGTATATATTGACTAACGGCCCGGTTTATAGCTTCTTTAGGAAAATTTTATTGACCTCTCGCAAGAATTCTGATAAAATGACTATACCCGATTCTTTGCAAAAAGGTAATTGAATCGGACGTGGAATCGAAACCTGACAAGGAGGACAAAGAAGAAAGCATGCGATCATCATCAAAAAGACTCGTTGCGCTCTTGCTTTGCGTACTGCTTATTTCCGGGCTTGCCATGCCGGTCAAAGCAGATCCCCTGCCGGAGGTCGGACCGGGAAGCGTGACCGCTGCCGCCGGTGATACCCTGCCTGATGCGGGCGGGGCCGGGACGGAGCCGGCCGTGCCGGACGCCGGGAAGACGCCTGAAGAGACCGGGACGGAGCCCGCGGGGCAGACCGAGCCTGTGACGGAGCCTGAAACGGAAGCAGAAACGGAGCCCGAAGAGGTTCCGAGCGGCATGAAGGTGGAAGACTATCTGGCCATCAAACGGCCGGGGATGAACAATTCCGCTGTTGACGTCTACTCGGAGAACTACAGTAATTCGACCCTCGAGACAGAGGATATCGAGTCTGGTGTATTACTCGTCAAGCGCCTGAAAAAGCTGGCGCAGAACAGTGAATTCAATGCTGTTATTTTCCGCGGTAGCGGTAATATGCGCGTTCGTTCGGAAGCCAACACCACTTCCGAGATCGTCGGTAAATTGTATTATAATGCCGTGGCGACGCTGCTGGGAACCGAATATACCGAAAACGGCCTGTGGTATCATATCGAGTCCGGCAAGGTGAACGGCTATGTCAAGTCCGAATACCTCGTCTCCGGTGCGGAGGCCATGGATCTGCTGACCGAGGTCGTAACGACCTGGGTCACCCCGAATAACGATGCTCAGCGGCTGTATGAAGCGCCGGACGAGAGCAGCGACACGATGGCGCTGCTGACCAGCGGGATCAAGTATAAGGCCCTTGAGCTCGGCAGCCCGTATATCAAGGTCCTGTTTGGTCAGACGGAAGACGGCACTACGGTCGTGGGCTATGTTCCTGCGGATGCGGTCTCCGTCACGCAGGAAGCGCAGACAGCCATTACCATTGCCGATGAAAATCTGGCCGTGGAAAAGTCCAATGAGGCGTTCCGGGCGGCCAGCAGCCGTGCGGAGTCCCGTGCGGAATCCAGCCGTCAGGCTTCCATCGAGGAGTCGATCAGAGAATCCTCTTATCTGGAATCACTGGCGGAATCCAGCCGTCAGGCTGCGGAAGCTTATGCCGCATCGGTAGCCGAGGCTTCCCGTCAGGCCGCCATTGCCGCCTCGATCCAGGCAAGCCGCAACGCGGACGCTGCCTATCAGGAATCGGTCCGCAACCAGGCAAAGGATTTCAATAAGAGTACCTACGGCGGAAATATCCCCGCCGGGACCTCTGACTACCGCCGGGCGATCGTTCTTGATGCGATCCAGTATGTCGGGATCCTGGACTATGTCTGGGGCGGAGAAAGCCTGGTGTACGGCGCCGACTGCTCCGGCTTCGTCCGGGCGATCTTCCTGAATCACGGTAAGTCGCTGGCGCACTATTCCAAGGAGCTGGCGGTGACCGGCGTACGGGTCGTATCCTTAAGCGCCGCCCGTCCGGGAGATCTGGTCTGCTATCACTGCGGAGCCTCCGATCCCGTAGGACACGTCGGTATCTATATCGGCAACGGCCTGGTGGTCCATTCCCCCAGGACAGGAGAAAAGGTGCGTGTAAACGCCGCTGATTTCATGACCATCTGGAGCATTCAGAACGTTATCGGCGACTGACCAATGCGTGAATAAACAGAAGGGGCGCCGGCTTTTAGCCGGCGCCCCTTCTGGCATTATCTTATAGATCTACTTTCAGGCGGAGCGGTCAGTCAGCATCGTCCAGAATGGGTTCGATGAGGCCGAAGGCGCCGTCATTTCTTTTGTAGACCACATTTACCTCATTGGTATCGCTGTTCAGGAACATGTAAAAGGCATGTCCCAGCAGCTCCATCTGCAGGCAGGCTTCCACGGCATCCATGGGCTTTACGGCAAAACGCTTGGTGCGGACGATCTTGATCGGGTCCTCTTCGGGCTCGACATTTTCTTCATAGTTCCGGTTGGGGTTCTTGCCGCTCTGATAAAAGTCGATCAGTTTGCCGCGGTACTTGCGCATCTGTCTTTCCATGGCGTCTACGGCGTCGTCGATCAGCGCGTAGATGTCGCTTCCGGTCTGCTCCGAACGGATGGTGCTGTTTTTCACAGGAATGGTGATCTCGATCTTGGCCCTCCCGCTTTCCATACTCATGAGAACATGGGCAATGGCAGATTCGTCGAAAAGCTTATCCAGCTTGTCCAGCTTCCTGGCGAGGATGCTTTCCATGGAGGAGGTGACTTCCAGATTCTTGCTGCTAAGTTGGTACTGCATAGTGTTCCACTCCTTTGCTGTTTCTCGACGGGGCGTTAAGGCAAATGCGGCTGACGCCTATCCTTGCACGAAACAGATCCCCATCTGCCTCTATTGTAGCAGATGGGGATGCGAAAATAAAGCAAAAGATTTATTAAATGTACCGAAGCGAGCTAAGCGGGTCAAGGATTCGGGGCGTCGCTGCCGCTTTCGGCAGGCGGAGCAGGCTCGGTGGGAGCGGGCTCAGTAGGGGCAGGCTCGGTGGGAGGATTGTTCGGATCAGGCGCTCCGCATCTCGTGCAGTGACCGTTCTGGAAATCGTGCCCAAGTGCAGGAATTGCTTCTGTCCTGGTCTTATGGCACGCAGAGCAGGTAAAGGTCTTTACGCCAGCTTCTGTACAGGTCGCTTCTTTGGTCACCTTGCCGTTGTCCCACTTGTGTCCGGTCGCCTTGATGATCTCTTCCTTGGTTTCGCCGCACTTTGTGCAGGTATAGACCTTCACGCCGTCTTTCTCACAGGTCGCGGCTGTTTTGACTTTGCCGCCGTCCCATACATGCTTGCATTCGGTCGTGGGCTCAGGCTGCTTTTTGGCGCCGCACTTTGTGCAGATGCCCTTGTTGTCGTAGGTGCATTTCTCGGTCTTCGCGTCGCCGCAGCTGCAGGCGCCGGTGTGCGTTCCGTTACCGTTGGATTTCCAGGTGTAGCTGTGCGTATGCTCCTCGGTCGGCTTTTGCGCACCGCATTTCGTGCAGACGCCCCTGCTGTTGTAGGGGCAGTTCTCGGTCTTCACAGCGCCGCAGCTGCAGGTGCCGGTGTGCGTTCCGTCATCGTTGGGGGCCCAGCTGCCGTAGCTGTGCGTATGGCCGCCGACCGGAACCAGCTTCCCGCCGGAATAGGTGGCGACGTTGTTGGCTCCGTGCTTGTAATCCTTGGCGAGATAATAGCCGCCGTTTCCGTTATAGATCGGAGCGTAGCTGCCATTTAACAGCAGGTAGTTGCCGTTGCCGTCCTTGATCTGATCGATGCCGCCTTCCCTTACGACTTCGAGCGAGAGCCCGCGGCTGCCGACGGTCGTGATCGCGCGCAGCGGACGGTAATAGTCGTTGTTCATCCGGGTCGTTGACTGAACGGCGCCGTTCACGCGGACGATCTTTTCCAGATGGGAGCTGACCGCATCAAGCACCGAGCCGGAGGTCGAGGGATTGCCGGGAGCTCTTCCCGAATCCAGACGGAGCTCGGGGTAGATCGTCTTCTCGGTGGAGTCAATGATGCTCCGGTACTCAACGGTCCTGTTCTTCGGACGCTGATCATAGCCGTAGATATTGACCGTGACCGTGGACGGATAGCCGAAGCTCGTCGAGCAGGTGATATAGATGGGATAGTCCCAGCTGTTGGTAAAGGACAGATCGGTGCCGGGCCAGTCGAGCGTCGCATCCTGAGAATAATCGACGTAATCGACCCGCATCGAATGGTTGTGGCGGGAGTTGATGGTCATTTCCGTTTGCAGCAGGCACTGGTACAGCGTCGTGGCAAACTGGCAGATGCCGCCGCCTACGGAATCAATGACCCTGCCGTTCAGATAGGCGTGTCCGAACTTGAAGCCGCGCGCCTCGGTACGCTGTCCGATTGTCTGGTTCAGGGAGCAGGACTGACCGGGCATGAGCAATGTGCCGTTCACATACTGTGCTGCCTTCATGATGTTGTGGGAACGGTTCAGGTTGGCTTCATTGTCGTAGGTCCAGAACCTGGTCGTATAGGTCGCCACGAGGGAGAAAGGAATATCCTCCATGGAGTCGGAGGTGACCTCCGGCTCGACCGTACCGACGATGGCGTTGCACGCCATCTTATCGGAAAAGCCGTTTTCAAAGGTCTTCAGGATAGAATCGGTCGTGAGAGGAGCGCTGACCCGGATGCCGGTCTGTTCCTTCTCTATGACATGGAAGCCTTCGGCTCCGAAGCCGAAGCTGGCGTCGCGCGCTTCCTTTGAATTCTCGGGCACAAAAAGCTTTTCAACATAGGTCTTGACCTTCTGATCGTCAACGGAGAAGGAGATCGGCAGCTCGACGCTTCCGTATTTCATATCCATCAGGAGCTTGTAGCGGTCGATCAAACGGCCCTTTTCGCCGAGCGAGCTGGCGGTGCGGAGCGCTCCTTCGATGTCGTAGTCGAGGTCAAAGGTGGAAAGCGGGACCTTGACGCTGTAAAGCGACTCATATTCATCCGGGTCGATCGACTCGCCGGCTTCCATCTTGGTCAGGACGTCGTCGGGAATGTTCCGGACGTTGATGGTCAGGTCGGAAGAGGCAATCAGGTCGCAGTAATCCTTCATGACGCCGGCGGCTTCATCTAAGGTCATTCCGCTCAGGTCCGTGGCGCCGAGGCGGACGCCCTCGGCGATCTTATTGCCGGCCTTGGCCGTGTCTGCCGGTAAGGTGACGGCAAAGGAGACCGCCAGTACGGCGATCAATATCGGTAAGAAACGAAGTTTTTTGTGCATAACAGCATCTTCTCCTTCTGATTCGGGTGGTCAATATCCTGCCTGCCTGATTATAGCAGACAGAAAAGAGAAAGCATAGCGAAAAATCGAAAATGGGGGCGGAAGATCATGGCCTCACGGGGCGGGGGCGTCTTCGCCGCCGGAACCGTCAGGGGTGGCTTCCGGCTCTGTTTCCGCAGGCTCCGTCTCGGCGGGCACCGTCTCCGCGGGCTCTGTCTCCGCAGGCTCTGTGGGCGGCTCCTCCGTGGTGGTCTCTTCGGGCGGAGGCGTAGGCTCAGGATCTTTCGGAAGAGGCATCAGCGGCACCGGCGAGGCACTGGTAGAGTAGCCGTTGCCGTCGTGCTGATAATCCTTGACCAGCAGATAGCCGCCGTTTCCGTTGTAGTACGGCATCCCCTGACTGTTCATTAAGAGCTGATTGCCGCCATCATACATCTTCTGAATGTCGTTTTCCCATTTGGAGGTGAGGTTCGTCCCCTTTGCGCCTACGGTAATGGTCTGACGCAGATAGCGGTAATAGTCGTCGTTCATCCTTGTGGTCGATTCGACGATGCCGTTCACCCGGACGATCTTCTCAAGGTGGGAGCTTACCTCATCAAGTGCCACGCCCTCGATCACCGGCTTTCCCGGCGCGGCGTCCCAGTCAAAAACGACCTGCGGATTATAGCTCTTTTTGCTGTCGATGATCGTCTTGTATTCCACGGTGCGGTTCTTCGGGCGGACGTCGGTGCTGTAGAAGGTCACGGTGACCGAAGAAGGATAGCCGAAGGTCGTCGAACAGGCGATATAGATCGGATACTCCCAGTTGTTGGTAAAGGCGAAATCCACGCTTTGCCAGTCGAGGGTCGCATCCTGAGAGTAATCGACGTAATCGACCATCATGGAATGGTTCTTGCGGACGATCACAGGAAGCTCGGTCTGCAGCACGCATTGATACATCGTTGTGGCAAACTGGCAGATGCCGCCGCCCACGGAATCGATGACCTTGCCGTCAAGGTAGGCGTGCGCGACCTTGAAACCGCGCTCCTCGGTACGGGCGCCGATCGTCTTGTTCAGGGAAAGCGTTTCTCCGGGCATGAGCATCGTGCCGTTGATGATCTGCGCTGCCAGCCGGATGTTCTCCGAGCGGCTTTCGTTGGCCTCATTGTCGTAGGTCCAGAAATTGGTGGTATAGCTGGCCACGGTGCCGGTGATGCTGGCGACCGCATCCGAGGTGATCTTGGGATTGGTCGTGCCGACGATCGCCGAGCAGCTCATGTTGTCGGAAATGCCGGCTTCGAAGGCGTGCATGATGGCATTTGCGGTCAGGCTCGCATTGACCGAGATACCGTCCTGACTGGCGGAGGTGGCGACGACCGTGCCGCCGGAAAGCCCGAAGGAGGCGTCCTTAGGCTCCTTGGTATTCTCGGGGACGAAGACCTGCTCCACATAGTTCTTGACCTTTTCGCCGTCGATGGAGTAGGAGAGCGGCAGCTGTGCGCTGGAATGCTTCATATCCATCAGAAGCTTATAGCGCTCCACTAACTTCCCGGTCCTGCCGATCGTTGCGGCGGCCCGAAGAGAATCTTCGACGGAATAGTCGAAGCCGAAGGCGGAAACAGGGGCTTCCACGGTGTAGAGGACGTCATATTCCTCCACATCGACCGCTTCGCCGTTTTCGATCTTTGCCAGGACCTCATACGGAATGTCGCGGACATTGATCTTCAGATTCGAAGCGGCGATGGAGCGGTAATGCTTTTCCATGACGCCGACCGCTTCGTTTAAGGCCATGCCGCCTATATTCTGGTTCCCCAAAAAGACGCCGTCGGCAATACGGTTGCCGGCCTCTGCCTTCTCTGCGGGAGACGCGGCGGCAAAAAATATTACTGACGTCAAGATCATCAGCATGATGAGCCGAAGCTTTCCGGGCATACAAATAACCTCCTTAAAAAAAGAGCCAGAATAAGTTTATCCTATTTTTTCCGATTCCGCAAGGGCGATCTCTCTTAATTTTATAAAGAAATAAGAGAGAAAAAAGGAAGAAATCGGGCTTTGGCTGGCATTTCACGGCGCTTTCGTGTATAATACCACTCAGCCTCGGGGTGAAAGGAGCTTACCATGGGGAAAAAACCTGTTTTAGTTGTTATGGCGGCGGGGATCGGAAGCCGCTACGGCGCGGGGATCAAGCAGCTTGCTGCGGTCGGTCCCTCCGGAGAGATCATCCTTGATTACTCCCTCTATGATGCGCGGGAGGCCGGCTTTGAAAAGGTGGTCTTTATCATCCGCAGGAGTCTGGAAAAGGACTTTAAGGAGATCATCGGAGCGAAGGCGGAAAAGCTGCTCAAGGTGCGCTATGCCTATCAGGAAATAACGGAGCTTCCGGACGGCTTTGCGTGCCCGGAGGGACGGACCAAGCCCTGGGGGACGGCGCATGCTGTTCTCTGCGCGAGGGATGAGATCGACGGACCGTTTGCCGTTATCAATGCCGACGACTACTACGGCAAAACGGCCTTCCGCATCATTTATGACTTTCTGACCGCGCATCCCGGCAAGCCGGAGGGCGTGATGGAATGCGCCATGGCGGGCTTTATCGTCCGGAACACCCTGAGCGAGCACGGCGAGGTGACCAGAGGGATCTGCCTTAAGGACGGCAGGATGTTAAAGGAGATCCATGAAACGAGCGGCATCGCGATGCGCGAAGACGGCCGCGTGACCGGCACCTTCAACGGCGTCACCTCCGAGATCGACCCTGACGGGCTCGTCTCCATGAACATGTGGGGCTTCGATCATCGTATGCTTGACGAACTGGAAAAGGGCCTTGCCCCCTTTCTTTTGGACGCGCTTGCCGAAAACCCGCTGAAGGCGGAATACCTGCTGCCGACGGTGGTGGATGACGCACTGAAGGCCGGGAAGATGACGGTCGAGGTGCTGCCGACGCCGGACAGCTGGTTCGGCCTGACGTATCATGAGGATCGTGACGCCGTAGCGGCAAAATTTGCCGAAAAAGTGAAAAGAGGCATTTATCCGACTCCTTTATTCTGACCGAAAGGGACAAAGTATGAACAACAACCGTTTCTGGACAGCCAGAAATATGGCTTTAATGGGAATGATGGGCGCCATGGGGGCGCTGCTGATGTATCTTGAACTTCCGCTTACCTTCCTTGCTCCGAGCTTTTATCAGCTGGATTTCTCGGAGATCCCGGTCATGGTGGGGACCTTTTCCCTCGGCCCTGCCGCGGGCGCGGTGATCGAAGCCGTGAAGATCCTCATCAAGCTGCTGATCAAGCCGACGACGACCGGCGGGGTCGGCGAGCTTGCCAATTTTGTGGTCGGCTGTGCCATTGCCGTGCCGGCGGGAATGATCTATCACCGCCGCAAGAATAAAAAGACGGCCGTGCTGGCCCTCCTTGCGGGAACCGTGTGCATGGCCGTTATCGGCGTCATCATGAACGCCCTGGTCATGCTGCCGTTCTACTCCCGCTTAATGCCGTTAGAGACTATTCTTGCCGCGGGGGCTCAGGTCGTTCCGGCGGTCGATTCCGTGTGGACCTTCTGTCTGTTCTGCGTCGGCCCCTTCAATCTGTTCAAGGGACTTCTAATCTCGCTTATCACTTTCCTTCTGTATAAGCGGGTGAGCCCGCTCATTCATTCCTTCCAGCGGAGAGAGGGCAGGAAGAGATCATGACCTGCGTGCGCGAAACTTATGATGAGGCGGAGACCCGCGACTACGGAAGGAGCCTCGGGCGGTCCGCCGTTCCGGGAGAGGTGATCGGCTTAGACGGCGATCTCGGCGTGGGGAAAACGGTGTTTGCGCAGGGCTTTGCGGAGGGACTCGGGATAAAAGGCCCGGTGTCCAGCCCCACCTTTACGATCGTGCAGAGCTACGAGACGGGACGCCTGCCCTTTTATCACATGGACGCTTACCGGCTTGAGGACGAAGACGAGCTGGAGGCGATAGGCGGCAGCGAAATGCTTTGCGGAGACGGTGTATGCCTCGTTGAATGGGGCAGCCGCGTGGAGGGGCTGCTTCCGCCGGATACGCTTTGGCTGAGACTGGAAAAAGACCTTGAAAAGGGCGAGAGCTATCGCCGCATTACCGTGACAAGGAGGGGGAAAACGTGAAGATCATCGGAATCGAAAGTGCCTCGCTTGTTGCATCGGCGGCCATTTGGGAGGACGGACGGCTTCTTGCCGAATACACGGTGGATCATAAGAAAACGCACTCGCAGACGCTGCTGCCGATGATAGAGGAGATCTGCCGCATGACGGAATGCCGCATGGATACGGTCGACGCCGTGGCCGTGAGTGCCGGGCCGGGCTCCTTTACGGGGCTTCGGATAGGCGCGGCAACGGCAAAGGGACTCGGCCTTGCGCTCGGGATACCCCTGATCGCGGTCCCGACGCTTGACGCACAGGCCTTTGGACTGTTCGGCGTTAAGGACCTCATCTGCCCGATCATGGATGCGAGACGCGGGCAGGTCTATACCGGGATCTACCGTTTTGACGGGGATGACCGCCTCGTCACGGTGAGACCGCCCTGCGCGGCGGATTTCGAGGTGCTTGCGGGAGAGCTTGCGGGCATGGCTGGCCCGGTCTATTTTCTCGGCGACGGCGTGCCGGTCTTTCGGGACAAGGCGGCGGCTGTTCTCGGCAGCCGCGCCCGTTTTGTTCCCGCAGGGCAGGACCGTCAGCGGGCGGCGCTCGTTGCTTCGCTCGGCGCGAGGCTGTATGCCGAGGGCAGGACGGTGACGCCGGCGGAATTTGCCCCTGATTATTACCGCGAGTCCCAGGCGGAGCGCGTAAAGAAAGAACGCGAAAGCGCGGCGGTCACCCATGACTGAGCGGATCGGGGGAAAAGCGCCTGCGGCAGGATGCGTGCTTATCCGCACCGCGGAGGCGGAGGACGTTCCGGGCATTGCGGCGCTGGAAAAGGAGTGCTTTTCCGACGCCTGGTCGGCCCATGCGGTAGAGGGCACGAGGGACAGCCGGACAGGCTATCTTCTCGTTGCGGAGGAGACCTCCGGAGAGACGCCCCGCATGCTCGGCTATCTGATCGCGAGCACCGTGGACGATGAAGGCGAGCTGCTGCGGATCGCGGCGGCGAAGGAGGCAAGAGGCTGCGGAATAGGAGGAAGACTGCTTGCCCGTATGTTGGAGGACCATCCGTCCGTTGTGCTGTGGCGTGTGGACGGCCGCACGCAGAATGCCGCGGGCATTGCTTTATATAGGAAAAACGGCTA
>JAZRYN010000259.1:0-3207 GCA_045600745.1 Lachnospiraceae bacterium | reverse complement strand
CGCCGCACGCATCGTTCGGGAGAGAAGGATAAGACCTCTGGAAACAACGGGAGAGCTGGTGCGGATCATCGAACAGGCGATCCCCGCAAAATACAGAAATACCGGCGGACATCCGGCCAAACGGACCTTTCAGGCTGTCCGCATTGCCCTCAATCACGAACTGACGACGCTGGAAAGCTGTCTTTCCGGCCTGATCGACTCTCTGTCGCCCGGAGGCAGGCTCTGCGTCATCACCTTCCATTCGCTGGAAGACCGTATCGTGAAGACAGCATTGAAAACGGCAGAGGATCCCTGCATCTGCCCGAAGGATTTCCCGGTCTGCGTTTGCGGACGGGTCAGCAAGGGAAAAGTGATCACACGGAAGCCTGTTCTTCCTTCGGAAGAGGAGATGAGCAGAAATTCCCGTTCGGCCAGTGCCAAGCTGCGGGTGTTTGAAAGGGCCGCAGACGGCAAGGAGGCGTAAAATGGCAGAAAACAGACATTATTATATTGACGGAAATACGGTGCGCGTGGACAATACTGATCCGCAGCGCAGAGAAAAGGAAAGGGTCCGCGTCAGGACGCAGCCGGCAGCTGCTCCGGTTCGGGTCAGGGTCAATATGCCTTTTGTGATGATGCTGCTTGCCGTCACCCTGCTTTTCGGCTGCCTCTGCTTCAGCTACCTCAGGATCCAGGCGTCGATCAATGCCTCAATGAACCGCATTGCGGGCATGGAGGAACAGCTTGCCGAGGTCCGGGCGGAGAATGCTGTCCGCCTCAACCGTCTTGACGTCCAGATGGATCTGGAAGAGGTGTACCGGATCGCCGTGGACGAGATGGGGATGACCTACCCTGACGGGAACGAAGTGGTTAAGTATACCGAGCAGATGAGGGAGTACGTGCGGCAGTATGAAAACATCCCGAAGAGCTGATAAAAAACAACGGATATTAACGGTCTATATGCGAAGAAAACTGGCGTTTACCTACATTGCGGTGGCGGCAGTTTTGCTTGTACTTGTCGTTTATTTACTGTTTCTCATGCGCAACAACGGGGAAGAGTACCAGCGGAAGATCCTTTCGCAGCAGGGATATGATTCATCAACGATCGCCTTCCGGCGCGGCAATATCACCGACAGGAACGGAACGGTGCTCGCCTACAGCGAAGAGGTCTACAACCTCATCCTTGACCCTTCCGTCATTCTATATTCTTCCAATGCACGGAAAACGGAGCCGAACAGGCAGGCAACCGTGAACGCGCTGGTAAATGTGTTCGGCTTCGACGCCGCAGAGATCAATGCGGTGCTTGACGAGAAGCCGAAGAGCTCCTATGTGCGCTTCGCGAGGCAGCTTGATGCGGAGTCGGTCGACCGCTTTACGGAGTATCAGACCGAGTATAATACGGCCAAGGGCGATGATAAGAAGGCCCTTCATCAGGACAAGGTGACCGGGGTATGGTTCGAGACGGAATATAAACGCGCCTACCCCTACGGGACGCTTGCCTGCACCGTGCTCGGCTTTTCCGGTGCGGAAAGCAGCGAGGGCCACTGGGGCATCGAGGAGTATTACAACGATGCGCTAAGCGGCATCAACGGCAGGGCCTACAGCTACATCAACGCGCAGGGCGACTATGAAAACGTCACGCAAGCCGCAGTAAGCGGCTCTACGGTCGTCAGCACGATCGATTACAATGTGCAGAAGGCGATAGAGGAGACGATCGCGCTTTATAAAGAGGAGCATGAATATAAAAATATCGGCGTCATCGCGATGGATCCGTCAAACGGCGAGATCCTGGGAATGGCAACAGACAAGGTCTACGATCCCGGCTCGCCGATGGATTTCTCTTATATGGCAAGCGACGCGGACTTGGCGGCCATGACGGAGAAAGAAAAAAGCGAGTTCCAGAATGCCGTCTGGCGGAATTTTTCGGTCAACGACGCCTACACGCCCGGCTCTGTGTCGAAGGAGCTGACGGTGGCCATGGCGCTTGAGGAAAATGTGATCGATCAGGACACCATGTTTATCTGCGACGGAGGAGAGACGGTCCAGGGGACCCTGATCCGCTGCAACCGCGTGGACGGTCACGGCACGCTCTCTCTGACGGAATCGCTGATGATGTCGTGCAATGACGCGATGATGAATATTGCCAGCCGCCTGAATGTGCAGACCATGCTGAAATGGCAGCGGCAGTTCGGGCTGGGGAGCCAGACCGGTATAGACCTGCCCGGCGAAGCAACGGGCATCCTGTTCGACGAGAGCAAAATGAGCCTGATCGATCTGGCGACCTGCTCCTTCGGTCAGGGCTATTCCTCCACCATGATCCAAATGGCGGCGGCCTACTGCTCTATCCTGAACGGCGGCTATTACTATACGCCGCATGTCGTCAGGCAGCTGCAGGACGAAAACGGCGGCGTGATCCGCACGATGCGTCCCGAGCTGGTGCGGACGACTGTGAGCGAGCCCACCTGCGAATTCCTGAAGCAGGCGGCTTATGCGACCGTAAACGGGGGCACGGCTTCGGCGGCGGCTCTTTCCGGCTATACCGACGGGGGCAAGACCGGAACGGCGCAGAAATACCCCATCGAAGAGCGAAACTACGTCATTTCCTTTATGGGCTTTACGCCGGTAGACAACCCGAAGCTGCTGGTCTACGCGGTCGTGGACGAGCCGGAGCATGACGGCACCAATGTCACCGCCCGCAGCGCCGTTTTGCTTGAACGGGAGGTCATGTCGAAGATCATTCCTTATCTCGGTATCCCTAAGGATCCCGAGGCTGAACAATAAAGTTAAAGTTGAGGCATTTTCCATGAAACAGGCCATTTTTTCCTTTGGCATAGCCCTGATCCTGAGCATGGCCTTTACGGCGCTGCTGATCCCCTTTCTGAAAAAGAACCATATCGGACAGAATATCCGTGAGGTCGGCCCGAAGCATCAGAAAAAGGCCGGAACGCCGACGATGGGCGGCATGGCATTCGTACCCGCCATCGTGCTTGCGGTCCTGCCGTTTATCGGACAGTATCCGAAGGTTATCCCGATTCTCGTGATGACCTTCGGCTACGGCCTGATCGGCATGCTGGATGACGCCTTGAAGAAAAAACACGGCGTCAATGAAGGGCTGAAGGCGTGGCAGAAGTTCGGCCTGCAGCTGATCCTGACCGGCTTTTTCTGCTGGTGGCATATGGCACGGACAGAAGCCCCTACGATGATCAGGATCCCCTTCGCGCAAAACGA
>JAZRYN010000258.1:0-6802 GCA_045600745.1 Lachnospiraceae bacterium | reverse complement strand
CTGGTTCGATTCCGGTTCTGGGCACTTTTTTATTGCTTAATTTAAGGGAACCCTTCCCGGATCTCTGCTTTATGGGCAATGTGCGGCAGTATATTTTTTTCTAGGTATTCTGATAAATTGAGATCCGAAATGCTTCGTGGTATCTCATTCGTAAAGAAAAACAGAGTATTGAGCAAGTCCTCAGAGGGGAATAAGATATGGTGCCGCGGCATTCTTTAAAAACGCTGGGGGGAAAGATGCTGTTTGGGCAGAATGAAAACGAAAGAAAAAAAGAAAAGACTTCCGACCTCGAAAGAGGTCATCGTCCATCCTGTGCAGCCGGTCATGCCGATGATTTATGAACTTGCCGCGTAATTTTTAAGGGGTCAGAAACCATACTTCCGCGCCTTGATCGGCGTGCCGTGTTTGAGGACCGCGCGGTTTCTAAGGGGGCTCAAACGGTATCTCCCCCTGACACAGCAGCGCATCTGTTTGAGCGCAAGCTGATTTTTAAGGGGCTTTAGTTCTGCTAAGACAGAAAAAGGGAGAACGAGGCAGGGAGCGGCATGAGCAGGCGGCCGCCGGAAAGCGGGGAGGGGAGGGCCCGGCGGGAAGCGCCGGGGGCTTCCCTGCCCGCATCCTTTTGTGCGTTTATGGCTTAATAGTTTTCGCAGTTGACTTCAAAATAGGCCTGAGGATGAGCGCAGACAGGGCAGACCTCCGGAGCCTTTGTGCCGACGATGATGTGACCGCAGTTTCGGCATTCCCAGACCTTGACCTCGCTCTTGGCAAAAACTTCCTGTGCTTCGACGTTGTGGAGCAGAGCGCGGTAGCGCTCCTCGTGGTGCTTCTCGATCGCGGCGACGCCGCGGAATTTGGCGGCGAGCTCAGGGAAGCCTTCTTTGTCGGCCGTGTCGGCAAATTCGGCATACATATCCGTCCATTCGAAGTTTTCTCCTTCGGCAGCGGCGAGGAGATTTTCCGCGGTAGAGCCGATGCCGCCCAGCTCCTTGAACCAAAGCTTGGCATGCTCTTTCTCGTTGTTGGCGGTCTTTTCAAAGAGAGCGGCGATCTGCTCAAAGCCGTCTTTTTTCGCCCGGGAAGCAAAATAGCTGTATTTGTTTCTTGCCTGGGATTCACCGGCGAAGGCCGTTTCAAGGTTTTTTTCTGTCTGAGTTCCTGCGTACTTGTTGTTCATGTTGTTGTCTCCTTTTTTTCATATTGTTATTTTGTAGTCATCTTTTCGAAATCGGAGGCGGGGTGCTTGCATACCGGACAGATAAAGTCCTCCGGAAGCTCCTCGCCCACGTATTCATAGCCGCAAATCGTGCAGCGCCAGATCGTTTGCCTGCTTTCGGCATTTCCGGCTGCCTGCGGACGGGGCTTGATGGACTGCTGATAATATTCATAGGTTGCCGAGGCGATATCGCTCAGGATCTCCATAGCGGTCGGGATGCCGATAAACATGGTATGCGATTCCAGATCGACCGTTTGGCTCACGTGCACGGACAAATAAGCATTGGTCCCTTTCGTGAGGTAAAGGATGCCGTTTTCGCCGCGCCGGCAGTCGTGAAAGCCGTTAAATTTGTCCGTTTCCTTTCCGGACTGAAAGCCGAAGCGCCTGAACAGGTCAAAATCCGCTTCCTGACTGATGACAGAGACCGTGAACTCACCTGTTTTAACGATCATATCATGGGTGAGATTTGCTTTGTTTACGCAAATGCTGATCTGGTTGGGTGCGGAGGCAGCCTGAATGGCGGTATTGATGATACATCCGTTATCCCTTCCGTCCGCTCTGGCGGTCAGGACGAATAAGCCGTAACTCAGCTTGTACATAGCTTTGTGATTCATGGTAAGCTCCTTTTTTTGGGCAGATCCGCATTTTTTGAGTGTCTTCTGGCGCCGGCGGGAATAAGCCTTTTTCTTCTGCGCTTTCTACCGGCGATACCGCTTTCGGGGGCTCTTCTGCGGAGTGACTATTATCCCTGCGCAGGCTGACCGGCGGCTTTAAGACAGCTCGGACAGATAAAGTGCAGGCAAAGCTCGTAATCGGTGACGGGCATGCCCAGCCGGCGTTCCAGCTCGGAGCGAAGATCTCCGACGTCAATGTCGGATACTTCGCCGCAGATATCGCACACCTTATGACCGTGCACGGCGACGGTCTTGTCGAAGCAGTCCGGCTTCCCGGAAACGGGAACGCGGCGCAGAACATGATCATCCGCCATGATGCCGAGGTTGCGGTAAACCGTTGCCAGGGAAAGATGAATGCCCTTCGCGCGGCAGGCAAGGAATATTTCGTCGGCGGTCATGTGCCGGTCAGATTCCCGGATGATCTGAAGGATTTCTTCTTTTTGGGATCTCAAATGCATCACCTCTAAGATTAAGAATGAATCTTAATCTTATTATAGCAATTGTTTTTTATCTGTCAACGGGTTTTTGAAATATTTTGAAATTTTTTTGACTTTTCGCCAAAAAAGGAGCAGCCGTTTCAGGCTGCTCCGAGGGAGGAGGTCTTAGGTCATATTAAAAATCGTATTGCATTCTGACATGCTCATACAGGGTGTCGCAGCGGGAGGTGACATAGTCCGTCAGCCGTTTTCCCTCGGCATAAGCGGAGATAACAAAGGGATCATCCCGGCCGGAAAGCGTTTTCAGGTTGATCAGGATGTTGATCCAGGAGCTTTTGGCGGCGGCAGAAAGCGCTGCGGCGCCGACGCCGAGATCACTGATGCAGCTTGGATTGATCTTGCCCTCAAGAGAAAGCAGCAGGTCGGTGGCTTCCCGGCACAGACGGAGCACATCGAGGGGGACTCTGGCCGAGTCCCGTGCCGCCTGGTCGAGCGTGTCCTGCCGGATCTCCTCCTGAAGCTTGTCACCGTGAGGCAGCTGCATGGCGGCCATATAGCGGTTCCAGGCCTTGGCGTCGCGGTCAACGGCATCCAGAAAGGCGTCCGTAAGCGGCATGCCCTGCTCCAGTGCTTCCTGTGCGCCGGCGTCAAATGCGGCATATTTCGGCTTGCCGACGGTTAATGATGCCGTCATCATGCCGAGCGCGGTGCCCGCCGCTCCGATCAGGGCAGCCCCGCCGCCGCCACCGGGAGCCGGCTCGCTTCCGGCAAGCAAAGAGATGAAAGAACGCAAGTCCTTTTCGCTAAGATTTTCTTGACTCATATCTTTCCCTTAAATAGTATTTGCTGGGTTTTGTAGATCCAGTATAGCATGAAAAAACAATTCCGTCAAAGTCATCGGAAAAAGACTGGAAGATTTCATTATTTTAAGATATGCTTTAGAAAGACCGGGCAGGAAAGGACGGGGAGGAGAACACGTATGGATTATCACGGACTGCAAATGATGCTGGAGGCGCTGATCGGCGGCGTTCCGCACAGGATCTCCAATTTAGCCAACGCGGCGGCGCTGTTAATGAACGAGCTGCCGGATGTAAGCTGGGCGGGCTTTTATCTGACGGAGGAGAAAAATGCGGGCATTCGTACGGCCGCTTCCGGGGAGCTTGCGGAATTTATCGGCGCTTCCGGAAAAATGTCTCGGGAAAGAGGCGCTTCCGAAAAAATGCTGGTGCTCGGCCCGTTTCAGGGAAAAACGGCGTGCATTGAAATTCCCTGGGGACGGGGCGTGTGCGGAACAGCGGCAGAGACGAAAAGGACGCAGCTGATCCCGGATGTGCATGCCTTTCCGGGGCATATTGCCTGCGATGCGGCTTCCCGCTCCGAACTGGTGGTCCCCCTTTTTGACGGCGACGGGGAAGTGGCCGGCGTGTTAGATCTTGATTCGGCGAGTCCCGCCCGCTTTAACGAGGAGGACCGAAGCGGCCTCGAGGGCTTTGCCCGCATTCTGGAAAAGGAAGTGTTTCCGCGTGCGTGAGCCTGACTCTGCTTATTATCCGAAGGACGGAAAGCACCTGACCGAGGAAGAACGGAAAGCACTTATTAAGGCGGCGAAGCCGGTTTTTCTTGAACGTGCCGCGTACTATGCGTCGCGGATGCAGCTTTCGCCCTGCCGCATCACGGTCCGTACGCAAAAGACGCGCTGGGGAAGCTGTACGCAGGAGGGAAACCTGAATTTCAATGCCCTGCTGCTCCTCGCACCGCCGGAGGTCCTTGAGCTTGTGGTGGTTCACGAGCTGTGTCATTTGATCTACATGGACCACTCGAAAAATTTTTATTCTTTATTAAAAAGCGTTTATCCCGGGGACGAAGCGCCGCGGAAATGGCTGAAAAAGCAAGGCGGTGAGTTGATCGGGCTGCTGCCGAAAGAAAAGCTGAGAAGGCGCCGCTTCAGGCTCCGGCTGACAGCACTCCGCGGAAGGTGAGCCGGAAGAAGAGAGCGGCCCGCGGAGGCCCGCGGGGATGCGGTCGGAGGATAAGCGGTGATAGGCTTGACCGCCCGAAGGAAATAAAAGGCAGTGAATAAATCTGACAGGAGGGAAGGGAACAGTATGCAATACGATTTTACGACGCTTCTTGACCGGCGCGGCCATGATGCGATCGCCGTGGATGCGGTCGGAGATCCGCGCTATGAGGGATTTGCGCCGGCAAAGCCGAAGGAGGGCTTTGACTGCATCCCCATGTGGGTCGCGGATATGAATTTTCCCGTGCCGAGATCGGTGCAGGAGGCGCTGATCCGGAGGATCGAACACCCGGCCTTTGGCTATTTTTCGCCCTCGGAGGAGTATTACCGCGCGATCGCCGGCTGGCATGCGCGCAGAAAGGGCGTCACGGATCTGACAAGGGACGTGATCGGATATGAGAACGGTGTGCTCGGCGGCGTGGTCTCGGCGCTTAAGGTCTTTGCGGCGCCGGGAGACAAGGTCCTTCTGCACAGCCCGACATATATGGGCTTTACGCACAGTGTGGAGGATGCGGGCTTCCGGATCGTCCACAGCCCGTTAGTGCCGGATGGCGACGGCGTCTTTCGCATGGATCTTGAGGATATGGAGAAAAAGATCAGGCAGCACCATATTCGCGCGGCGATCTTCTGCAATCCGCACAATCCCTGCGGCCGCGTATGGACGAGGGAGGAGATCGCAGGCGCGATGGAGGTATACGAGAGAAACGGCGTCGGCGTTATTTCCGATGAAATATGGTCGGATCTGATTCTGGACGGTCATGTGTACACACCGGTCCAGTCGGTGAGTGAGTGGACGCATGAAAATGTCGTGGCGCTGTACGCACCGTCCAAGACCTTTAACCTTGCCGGGCTGATCGGCGCGTATCATGTCATTTACGGGAAACGTCTCCGTGAACGGGTGGAGAGCGTCAGCGCCAGACTGATTTACAACTCCATGAACGTGCTCTCGCAGCACGCGCTTATCGGCGCCTACAGCGAGGAGGGCGAGGACTGGCTGGATCAGCTGCTGCCGGTACTGACAGAAAATGCGGCATTTGCCGCGGACTTTGCCGCCAGCCGGTTTAACGGTGTCTCGGTATGCCGCCCGGAGGGAACTTATATGATGTTCATGGATTGCGGTAGATGGCTGGAGGCGCGCGGCATGACGCAGAAGGAGCTGCTTGAGAAAGGCTGGGACTACGGCATCGGCTGGCAGGACGGGACGCTTTTTCAGGCGCCGCTGGGCCTTCGCCTGAATCTGGCTTCTCCGACGTGCCGGATAAAGGAAGCCTTTGACCGGATGGACAAGTATGTTTTTAATGAATAGATCAAAGGAGAAATGATGAGGAAAGAAAAATCCTGCGGCGCTGTGGTGTACAGATGGAAGGACGGAAGTCTTCTCTTCCTGGTCGAACGCATGGTAATGGGGCACGTTTCCATCCCGAAGGGACACGTGGAGGACGGTGAAACGGAAGAAGAGACGGCGCGCCGGGAGATCCGCGAAGAAACGGGCCTTGAGGTAAGGCTCTTTACGGATTTTCGTCATGTCGTCACGTATTCTCCGTCGAAGGGCACGGTCAAGGACGTGGTCTTCTTTCTGGCGGAGGCCCTGCCGGGGGAAATGAAGCCGCAGGAATGCGAGGTCGCGTCGCTTGAGTGGCTGCCCTTTGACGAAGCCTGCCGCGTTATGAGCTACCCTTCCGATGCGGAAACGATCCGCCTTGCAAGGGAAGTACTGCTCAGACCGGACAGAGCATAAACGCAGCGGTATATCCTCCGTTCGGAGCGCCTTGCCGCTTAATATAATTAATCAGCAAGGCGCGGAGGCTTAACATTATTAGGAACTCGCCGGGCGCATCTTTACAAAACGGCCCGTTTTTGATATGATTCATCAACGATAATGAAAAGCGCCACTTTTACGGAATTGTCCTAAGGACGGCCGAGGCAGCTGCCCGGCTGGCTTTTGTGGCGCGGAAGGAGAAAAAATGAAAAAAGTAATCGCATTGCTGCTGACCGCGATCATGGTATTCAGCCTTGCCGCCTGCGGCGGAGAGACCGATCCGAGCGGCAGCCAGGCAGATCCGAAGGAGCTGCGTTTTGTGACCGGCGGCGAAAGCGGTACCTACTACGCATTCGGCACGGTAATTGCCCAGCATGCAACGAACAACATCGGAACCAAGGTGACCGCTCTGGTCGGCGCCGGTTCCAAGGGCAATGTCAACAAGCTTCAGGATCAGGAGGCTGAGATTGCCTTCTGCCAGTCCGACGTTATGGCCTATGCCTATGACGGAACCAACCTGTTTGAGGAAGAAGGCAAAGTGACCAACATCTCCGTACTCGGCGCCCTGTATATCGAGACCGTTCAGTTGGTCGCCGTGAATCCCGACATTAAATCCGTCACCGATCTGAAGGGCAAGAGCGTGTCCGTCGGCGCTGCCGGCTCCGGCGTGTACTTCAACGCCCTGGATGTTCTGGCTGC
>JAZRYN010000257.1:0-3128 GCA_045600745.1 Lachnospiraceae bacterium | reverse complement strand
TTCTGGCCCTGCGGCGTAACGCCTCAGGCTGCTGTGGAGAACGCCAAGCCGCCGATCGTCATCACTCACGCTCCCGGACACATGTTTATCACCGACATCGTGAACTCCGAGCTGAATGACTATCTGGAAGAGCTCAAAAACAAATAAAACAAATTAAAAAAGAGTACCGCAGTTTCAGTGCCGCTGCGGTACTCTTTTTCTTTGGGACCGGCTTTCCTCTGCCGCCGCAGTAAGCGGCTGTATTTCGTCGCCGATACCGACAGGCAATGCTTTTTCGGGGTCAGGCGATTTCGGCTAAGGCTTCTTTTATCGCCTTTGAAAGCTGGTCGGGGCATGAGGTCGGGCGCGGACCGCAGGTCGTTCCCTCAAGCAATCCGGCAACCTCAGCGGCATCCTGCCCCTCTGCCAGACGCACGATGCCCTTATGGTTTCCGTCGCAGCCGCCGACAAACTGTACATTGTGCAGCTTCTTTTCCTCATCGATCTCTAACGAGATCATCATGGCGCATGTTCCCTTGCATTTATACTCGTATTTCACTTCATTTCTCCTTTTCGGTATGATTTTATTGCGCTTTCTCTTACATCCGCTCAGGCGCTTCAAAGCCGAGCAGGTCGATGATCGTGCCGAGGACTCTGTCCGTTTCCGCAAGAAGCGCGAGCCACGACGCCTTTTTCCCGACATCTTCCTCCGTCAGGATGCGGTGCTCATGATAAAAAGAATTGAAGGCGTTCGCCACATCATAGATATAGAGGCAGAGCTTGTGCGGCGCCTTCTCGGTATAGGCCGCCGTAATCACTTCTCCTGCGCCGGCAAGAAGCCGCTGCAGCTCCTTTTCTCCGGCATCGAAAGCCGGGAGGATCGTCGTCGGCAGCCCTCTCTCCGCCGCGCCCTCTTCTGCCAGGAAACGGTTCAGGATCGACCGGATGCGAACGATCGTATAGAGGATATACGGACCGGTATTTCCTTCAAAGGACGTAAACCTGTCCACATCAAAGACGTAATCCTTTGTCGCCTGATTGGAAAGATCCGCGTACTTTAAGGCCGCAAGCCCGACGATCGCCGCGATCCTTCTCCTCTCATCCTCGGCCATATCCGATTCCGCCATGCGGGCATAGACGGCCTCATTGACGTCCGCCAGAAGATATTCCAGCCGCATAACACCGCCGGAGCGGGTCTTAAAGGGCTTGCCGTCCTTCCCGTTCATCGTGCCGAAGCCAAGGTGCGTCATGACCGTATTTTCACTAACAAGTCCTGCCTTGCGCGCTGCACGGAAGACCTGCAGAAAATGCATGGCCTGCCGCTTATCCGTCACATAAAAATACTCGTCCGGATGATAGTCCTGCTCGCGCTGAACGATCGTCGCCAGGTCCGTTGTGGCGTACAGATAGGCTCCGTCGGATTTCCGGACCAGGCAGGGCGGGACTTCGTTCGCATCTCCCTCCTGTGCGACCTCGATGACAAGAGCTCCCTGGCTTTCCGTTAATATGCCCTTCCGCATAAGCTCCTCCATCATTGCGGGAATATAAGCCTGGGCGTCGCTTTCGCCCTTCCAGAGATCGAAGCTGACTTTAAGGCATCCGTAATTCTTCTTCAGATCCGCCACCGACACATTCACGATATGCCTGAAAAGCGCCGTGTAGCCGGGATCGCCGCTCTGCAGGCGGTAGGTCGCCTCATGCGCTTTCGCGGCAAAGGCTTCATCCTCCTTCGATCTCGCGCTGGCCGCCGGATAGATCTCCTCAAGATCGCCAATGGTAAAGGGAGCCTCTTTCGGATATTCGCCGCAGAAGTCCGGGTCAAAATAGGGAAGCTCCGGTCTCCTTTCCTTCAGCTCCTCAATGATGAGTCCCATCTGCAGTCCCCAGTCACCGAGATGAACATCTCCGATCGCATTAAAGCCGAGGAAACGGCAGATGCGCTTTAAGGACTCCCCGATGATCGCCGAGCGAAGATGACCGACGTGCAGCGGCTTCGCCACATTGGCGCCGCCGTAGTCCAGTATGATCGTTTTTCCCTCTCCCAGCGCTTCCGCACCGAGCCGTTCCTTATTCCGTCTGTCATTCAAATACGCGGCCGCCGCTTCCGGGGCCAATGTCAGATTGATAAAGCCCGGCTTTACCGCTTCCGCGCGGGCAAAAAGCGGATCGTTCCTGAGCTTTTCCGCGACCTCCTCCGCGATCTCCATCGGGTTTCGGTGGGCTTTCTTTGCCGCAGCTAATGCGCCGTTGCTCTGGTATTCGCACAGATCCGGACGGTTTGAAAGGTTTATCCTGCCGAATGTAGGGTCAAGACCGCATTCGGCAAAGGCTGAGGCGGCAGCTGCCGCCATTTGCTGCATTAAAGTTTTCATTTCCTGATTCCTTTTGTCAATTTTCGCTTGCAAATCAAAAATACTATGATATAATATCCATTGCTGACATCAGCAATGGAAGCATAGCTCAGCTGGGATGAGCGTTCGCCTCACACGCGAGAGGCCAAGGGTTCGAGCCCCTTTGCTTCCACACCGGCAGGTCTTTAGGCCTGCTTTTTTCGTGTCTCAGCTTCCTCTCCGGAAGCTCCGCCCCGATTTTAGGCCTCGCCTTGCTTCGCCAGCTTGGCCGCCTGATCGGCGGCGATCAGACTGTCGATCAGCTCGTCAAGATCACCGTTCATGATATCACCGATTTTATACAAGGTCAAATGAATGCGGTGATCCGTCACACGGCTCTGCGGAAAATTATAGGTCCTGATTTTCTCGCTCCGGTCGCCTGTCCCGATCTGGCTGCGTCTCGCCTCCGCCTCCGCACTGTGCTGCTTTTCCAGCTCCAGCTCATAGAGTTTGGAGCGGAGCAGGCGGAAGGCTTTTTCCTTGTTCTGCAGCTGGGATTTTTCCGTCTGGCTGTAAATAACGATGCCGGTCGGATAATGCGTCAGCCGGACCGCCGAGTCCGTCGTATTGACGCACTGCCCGCCGTTTCCTGAGGCGCGCATTACATCGATGCGGATATCGTTCGGGTCGATCACGACATCGACCTCTTCCGCCTCCGGCATCACGGCTACGGTAGCCGTTGACGTATGGATTCGGCCGCCGGATTCCGTCTCCGGCACGCGCTGTACGCGGTGGACGCCGCTCTCGTATTTCATCAGG
>JAZRYN010000256.1:0-9180 GCA_045600745.1 Lachnospiraceae bacterium | reverse complement strand
CCTTCGTTGAATCCGTTGCCAGGAAATAATTGAAAAAGCGCAGCAGGCGTCTGGACTCGGAAAAGGCCGGCGAGTCCTCGCTGATGCCAAACAACAGCTGCTCCGCATAGGATTTCAGCACACTGAATTCATAGACCAGGGAGGAATTGAAGACCACGTCTGCACTTTCCTGATACGGGAAAATGTTTTTCTGCTCACCGTGGCGTACACTGGCCCAGCGTTCGATCGTGGCCTCCGCATCGTAGCCTCTTGTCCGGGCATCACGCACCATGCGGCGGATCAGACGGCCGTCGGAGGTCGGGATCCGGTTATGCTCATCGATGTTAATGGTCGTCAACGCGGAAATATAGATCTTGAATTTCTGCTCTGCGGGGATCTTGTAGCTGAGCGCTTCGTTCAGGCAGTGGATCCCTTCAACAACAAGGATATCATTTTCGGCAAGCTTCAGCGAATTCCCCTTGTATTCCTGAATGCCCTGCTTGAAGTTATAGGTCGGCAGCTTCACCTCTTTGCCGGAGAGAAGGTCCAGCATGTCGCGGTTAAAAAGTTCGGTGTCCACCGCCTTGATCGACTCAAAATCATAATCGCCGTTTTCATCGCGCGGCGTCCTGTCACGGCTGACAAAGTAGTTGTCCACCTCAATGGGATGGGGTCTTAGTCCCAGTCCTCTCAGCTGCACGGAAAGGCGGTGGGAAAAGCTCGTTTTACCGGAGGATGACGGGCCGGCGATCAGCACGCATTTGACGCTCGGCCTCGAGGCGATCATGGTGGCGATCGAAGCAATATTCATTTCCTGTCTCGCCTCGGCCATCAGGATCATGTCCGCGATCTCGCCTTCGGCGATCTTCTGGTTGATCTCCCCAACGGTATCGATGTTCATCTCCTCACACCAGTTAGAGGTGTCCTGGAGGACGTCGAACAGCTTTTTCTGCGGGACGATCGCTTCCACGAGCTCCGGTGTATTCTGGTGCGGCATCAGCAGCGCCATACCGGATTCATAAGGGAGCACATCAAAGTACTTCAGATATCCCGTGGAGGGAACGGTGAAGCCGTAAAAATAGTCCACATAATCGCCGATGTTGTACAGATTGACCGTCGAGCTGCGGCGGAAGCGAAGCAGATTATCCTTGTCCGTCATGCCGACCTCGCGGAAATACTGCCTGGCAACGTCCACATGAACGCTCTGCTTTTTGATCGGCAGATCTTTTTCGACCAGCTCGCGCATACGCACCTTCAGGCGCTCCGTATACTCTTTCGTTACCGCATGCTTGTCCTTGAATTCGACATAGTAGCCGTTGATGACGGAAAACTTGACAAGGAACTGCTCCGCGGTCCGGTTTCCCGACAGATCGTGGATAGCTTTGCCGAGCAGCATCAGCATGCTCCGTTCATAGGTCAGCATGCCGTCCCGCTCCGCAGTGGTGATAAACTGGACCGTCTCGTCGTTGGAAACGCTCTTGAAAAGCTCCTTTAACTTTCCCCGTACCTTGACTAACACGATCCTGTGGTCGTATTCGGACTGTACCTGCTCTGCCGCCTCCCGGTAAGAGGTGCCGATCTGAACCTCGATTTTTTTGTTGTTGCCATAGGTGATTTCGATCATATCGTACTCCTTGTCCGTCCGGAAAATGACTGCCGGAAATCCGCAGCCGCCTCACCGGGCTTCTGCTTCTTTCCTTTTCTTCCGGCTATCAGAAACTGTTGTCAGTCAAGATCAAGCTGCTCAAGTCCGAGCAGAGCCAGCACATATACCTTCAGGCTTTCCAGCAGTTCGGCCTTTGACGCCGCCTCCTCAGCCCCGTGGATCGGCCCCGCAAAGGCAGGATGCGGCCGTTCCGGATGCTCGGGCCCGAAAGCTGCGGCATTCGGGAAATGACGCGCGTATGTGCCGCCTCCGATCGAGAAGGGCTCTGCCTCCTCGCCGGTCACTTCATTGTAGGCCCTTATGCAGGCAGCAAGCTCCGGCTCGTCCGGATCCTTCCAGAACGGCGCCGCCGCCCGTTCGGCTTTGATCACTGCCGCATCGCCTGCCGTCTGCTGAAGGATAGCCGTGATCTCCTCGCCGGTAATATTGGTCGGGAAGCGGGAGTCGAGCGTGGTAACGAAGGAGCTTTCCTCCTTGTAGATCATGCCGCTCACGGCCGTTAACGGATCAAAGCGGCCGTCGTCTCTCGCAATGCCGAGCAGGCTTCCGTCCGTCGCATCATGTGCCTTCAGCGCAAAGCGGAAGAACTCCGCCTCTTCCTCCGAGGCCAGTTCGCGTTCCATGATATAGTGCAGCAGCAGGCCGATCGCATTGACGGTCCCCTCGGGATGCGCCGCATGTCCGCCCTTGCCGAAGGCTCTTAAGGCATAAAGGCTCCCGCCCTTTTCCTCCGCTTCCTTCCGGGCTTCCACCTCGGGCGTTCCGTTCATCAGGCTTTCCTTTTCCGCCGGGACAAATACCTTCGCCACCGCCTTTTCCGGGATCGCATTTGCCGCAAAACCGCCCTCGATAAAGCGCACATTGCCGTTTCGGATCGGCTTCGAGACCATACGCGCATGATAGATTCCCTTTTCGCCGTTGATCAACGGAAAATCGGCGTCCGGGCTGAAGCAGAAAAGCGGCGCCGGATAGTGAGCATTATAATGAATAAGGTCGCCCATACCGGTCTCTTCATTGATGCCGAGCAGCGCACGGACCGGATAGCGAAACGGGGTGCCGGCTTCCTTCAGATATTTCAGCGCATACAGGCAGATAACGGAAGGGCCCTTGTCATCCATTACGCCGCGGCCGATGATAAAGCCGTCTCTCTCACGCATGACAAAGGGATCGGCCTGCCAGCCGTCTCCGGCGCCTACCACGTCCAGATGGGTAATGGTGGCCAGATACTTTTCTCCCTCGCCGCCGATATACGCATAGCCGATTTTGTTTTCGCAGTTTCTGGTGCCGAGTCCTAACTCCCGGGCGATCGCTAACCCCTCCTCGAGGGCCTTCTTCGGGCCGTCACCGAAGGGGGCATTTTCCGATGCGCTTCCTTCCACGCTGTTTACGGCAACAAGCCGGGCAATATCACGCCAGATATTTTCCTCTTCCTTTTCGATAAAAGCATTTAGGCTTTGATTCAGACGTTCATCCATTGTTTTTCCCTTCCTGGCTGAGAATATTCAGACATGATTATAGCAAAGCACAGCAAAAAAGACAATGCCGAATGCCCGGCGTCCGCCGTGTTCTTAAGGGCAGGTTCTTAAGGGCAGAAAGCCCGCGTTCTTAAGGACAGTAGTTCGCGGTCCGTTCGCGCGCGGGCATTTGTAAGGCAAAAGGCATCGGTCAAAGCCGCATTATGCTTCCGGTTATTAAACTCAAAGAGTAAAATAGTGCCGAGCAGGATCATATTGAATGTAAGACTAATCTTCCGTCCATTCGTCGCCTTCCCAATAACGGCGGAAGTGACGGCCGCATTGTTCACATCCGACCCTATCGTAGGAGTCACCACCGTTATAATAGATAACGCAAGAGGAAAACCCGACCTTGCAGAACGGACAAATGACCCTGCCGTTATCGTCCAAGGCCATCTCATGTTTGGGTGGTCTGGACGGGGTCCCGCAGCCGCCCGCAACATTATCCAGTTCCTCGTCGGCGATTTCGCCCGCCTTGTGCATTTCGGCAAACCGCGCCCGGATCTCTTCCTCGCTTGCCTCGACGCCCTCTGCTTTGGCAAGGGCGATGAGTTCTTCTGCGGTCTTTGCTTTCTTCATTTTAACTATTTGTTCTGCTGTGAGCGGCATTTGTCTTTCCTCCTACATGGCAATGGTCGTAACCGGCTTATACGATATATTGAATTCAGTCATCATTCAAAGTCCATACGTTCTCGTTAAAGTAATGGCGGAAGTAATGCCGGCTGCCTTTACGATCTGTTCTGCTGTGGATTTCATAGTAAAGATCTCCTAAAAACATTTTCGGCTCTTTAAGAATCATTATCCCGTCATTAATGCACTCAGCATCCGGCGGCTTGGCGTATAGCTTCCGGCACCCCACTTACATCTATTTCACGAAAGATCGCGAAAAGCTCGGTGGGGGTGATGTACAAAACGGGGGCATAGACCTTGTCATTTCCTACAAAATAAACTGTTGCGGTGTAACTGCTCCCGTCACAGCTGCGAATATAGGCATAGGAATCTTCTCTATAGCACCCCCTCGAGCTGATACACTTCCACCATTTGCCGCAGTTTTCTTGTTTCGTCACCAGACGGCCGCCGCTTACATTTTTTAATTCTTCATCGGATAACATTTTCTTTTCTTCCATTTTTATCTTCTCCTTAATTCATATTTTTGTTATGACTGTCCGTCCCGCTCAGAACACCGTTCAGTTTTTGCTTATTCCATTGCCATCATTCGTGGTATTCTCCGGCATAAATATACGGGGCTTTGCACACAGGGCAAGGCCCCTGGTAAAGAGTCCCTTTATCATGTTTCCCGCTCCATGTCGTTGTCCAATTGCAAGATTTGCAATAAATGTCCGTATAGTCGCCCCATAATTTATTCCACTGATTATCTAGATCGTCGAAGCAGCTGCCGCCGGATACATTGTCAAGTTCATCATCGGCAAGCTGTCCCTCTTTGTGCAGTTGAGCAAAACACTTTTGGGCTTTTTCCTCGGTCAGCTCAATGCCGTTTTCCTTAGCAAAAGACATCAACGCTTCCGCCGTCTTTGCCTGTTTTGCTTTTGTGATTTGTTCGTTTGTGAATTTCATAGTAAAGATCTCCTAAAATAAGTTTTTGACCCTGCACCTTATTATACGATACAGATCGAAAAGAAGCCACTTATGATTCCCGCCTATTTTTTTATCCCGCCAATTCCGTCTTTTGTCCTTATCCGCTTCACGGCCCCGCTTGCCGCCCCCGCCTTGATAGATCATTTTAGCATTTTTACGATAGAAAATTCAATCAGGCAAGCAGAGGATGTGATCTGGAAATACATTGCCATCGTCACCTCGAAGGAATAGTAAGATCGGCCGTGTAATGGATATGTTCATCGTCCGTATGCTCCGTGATGAATATAATCTTATCTTTTCTTTCCGCGATACGATTGACGATATCAAAGTATAGCCTTTTTGATTCCTTGTCCAAGCCTGACGCGACCTCATCCAAAATGATAACAGAAGCGTTTGGCTCAAGCAAAAGAAGTTTCATTATAGAAATTTTTTTCCTTTGTCCGCCTGAAAGAGAGGCCCCGTTTCCGGATATGACTTTATCCGTGGATTCAAAGTTGGTTCTTTGAAATATATCCGAAAGAAGATCCTGATCGATTTCGTGCCCTGCTATGATCTGTAAGTAATCATCAAGGCTTTCATTTAAAAACTGTTCGTCCTGACTGATATATACGATTTGTTTTTTGATGCTTTCCCGGCTGTATTCCTGTAAAGCTCCGTGGTTCATGAGCACTTGTCCCTCTTGCACCTCGTACATGCCTGTGAGGAGTTTATAAAAAGTCGATTTGCCGCATCCATTATCACCCTTTACCCGAACCGTATCGCCTTTTTTGAAAAAACAACAAAAATCCGAAAGGACGTCCGTGGGGTTCGGATCATAATGAAAGCTTACTCGGTCGAATATAATAGAATCAACATTCAATAGTTCTGCGACGCCATTGATCTTTTTCAAGTTAAGGAGTGCGTCCACATGAGTAAAGCTTGGGATGTTCTTTGATACTTGCTGGTACATAACAGCCATTTTTTGTGTTTCATCCATTACAATTGACGATAACAGTGTAAAATAGACTAAGTCAACGACAGAATCCTTCACTACCGGCAAGACCAAAATCGCTGAAAGAAAAATAGAAAACAGTGAGTGATAACTATTGATAGCGCCATTCCAAAAAACGATCGGAACATCTGCTTTCTTTGATGTCTCAATAAAATCATGTATTGTTCTTTTCGTTTTTTGTTTATAGTATTCCAGAACAGGATTTGTCATTATGTACGGCAGCATATCGACAAACTCTGTACATAATGCGTCGTATTTCTTCATCTTTATGTTTGTCTCTTTGGATGCGTTAACAATCATCTTCTTGCTTAGTATCGTCAGAAGCATACTGACGATCGCGGCAGCGCCGATCAATATTGATGCTTTGAGATCATGCATCGATGACATGACCAATGATAAGATGATAATAAGGCACGAGCATAACAAGGAAGGCATATGATGTCCAATGGTCAAGAATACATTCAAAACGTCAGAGAATATAACATTTCGCACCATTCCCCTTTTTTTGTATTCTATGGCGCCATACGACGCATTTGCCATCCTTTCTTCAAGCTCGCAGGATAAATGGGACATGTATTCGCCCCCGAATGAATCTAAAGAGCGGTATGAAATAATGTCAATAGCCGTTCTGATCAAATATAAAGCAGCGAATACACATACCCCTATCAGCAGCAGCAACAAACTGTCAGACCTGGATACTTTTTGAATATAAAGCCTTGTTGCATAAGGGATCGATATATTGATCAATGCAAGAAGAATCGATAATATGATACATAGGGTAAACTGCTTCCTGTATTTTTTGATGGCTTCATAACAATGTTTTATTACCATCTTCATCTCTTTTTCTTCTCCGTCATATTTGGGATAAGCGGCATCTCATTTGTGAGATAACGAACCTCACAAAATATTGAAAAGCGGCACGATATTACGTCGGTTCTTCGCTGAAAGTGCAACACACATCGTTCGAGCTCTCAGCCTCGTATTATTTAAGTATAATAATTTTTTAATCGCTGTCAACACGGCGTGCGGCACTTTCTCCCGGAAGCTGCGGCAGGTTTCCTCCGGAAGCTGCGCCGCTCGTCGGAAAAGAGGGATCTGTCCGGCAGGAAGACAAGAGAGATCTGTCCGCAGGAAGCGGGCTTGCCAAGAAGGGACATTTTTTCTATAATGATCTCATCATATGCTTAAGGAGTCTCGCCATGAATTTCTGGAAAGTGAACGGAGCCGGCAACGACTTCATTATCCTGGATAACCGGACATCGCCTCTGCCGGAGGAAAAGCTCCCGGAGACGATAAGGGCTCTCTGCGAGAGGCATCTTTCGCTCGGCGCCGACGGCGTCATGCTGGTTGAAGCTCCGGATGATCCCTCTTCAAGCCTGAAAATGCGTTTTTACAATTCCGACGGCTCGCTCGGGGAAATGTGCGGCAACGACGCCCGCTGCATCTGCCGCTATGCCTATGAGACCGGGCTGGCCGGTGAAACGCAGATCATCGAAACAACGGCAGGAAAGGTCGCGGGACAGCGCCTTGATGCGCGGAACTACCGCATCAGACTGAACGACCCCTCCGTTCTCGACGCCGAACGGGTCGTGGAGGTGGACGGAAAGTCCTGCAGGGCCGCTTATGTGGAATTGGGCGATCCCGGGATCCCTCATGCTGTCGTTGAAGCCGCAGGTCTTGCGCGGGCGGACCGGGAAACGCTGAGACAGCTCGGTGCGCGGCTTCGCCGGCACTCCGCCTTTCCGAAGGGTGCCAATGTCAATTTTTACGAGATCACCGGCAAGGATGAGGTGCAGCTTCTGACCTACGAACGGGGCGTGGAGGACTTCACCTACGCCTGCGGCACCGGCACGGCGTCGACCGCCGCCGTTCTGACGCTGCGCGGTCTTATCTCCGGCCGCGGCAGCCGCTTTTATATGCGCGGCGGCGTGCTCGTCATGGACGTTCTCCGCAATGAAAAAGGCCGGATCACGGATCTGTATCTGACCGGACCGACCAATATCGTTGCCAGGGGCGAGATCACCGATGAGGAGCTGCCTCTCTACTGATCTGCCTAAAAGGTGAGGCGGAGCCTTACCCGCCCAAATAGGCTTTTTTTACCGCGGGGGAAGCAAGCAGCTCCTCCGCTTTTCCGTTCATGACGATGCGCCCGGTCTCCATGACATAGGCCCTGTCCGCCACTGACAGCGCCGCCTGCGCATTCTGTTCGACAAGCAGGATCGTTGTTCCGGCAGCATTCAGCTCCCGAATGATCCCGAAGATCTGTTCCACAAGGATCGGAGCAAGTCCCATCGACGGCTCATCTAACATCAGCAGCCTCGGGCTGGACATCAGCGCCCTGCCCATCGCCAGCATCTGCTGTTCTCCGCCGGACAGCGTTCCGGCGATCTGCCCGCGGCGCTCCTTAAGGCGCGGAAAGCGGCGGAACACATCCTCTAACTGCCGCTCCGCCTCCGCCCGCGGTGAGATATACGCCCCCATTTCCAGATTCTCCTCCACGCTCATTCGGAGAAAAATGCGTCTTCCCTCCGGGACCATGGCCAGTCCTTTTTTCAGTACGGCATGCCCCGGCACATGCATCAACGATTCTCCGGCAAAACGGATCTCGCCGCTTGCCGGAAGCAGACGCGCGATCGCGTTTAACGTCGTTGATTTTCCGGCGCCGTTTGCTCCGATCAGGGTCACGATCTCGCCCGGCCGCACCTCGAAGGAAATATTCTTTACCGCATGGATACTGCCGTACGAAACGCTCATATCCTGTACCGACAAGACTGCTTCACTCATGCTTTTTCCTCCCGAGATAGGCTTCGATCACCGCCGGATCCTGCTGGATGTCCTCCGGCGAGCCCTTGGCTATTATCCTGCCGAAATTCAGGACCGCGATGCCCTCACAGAGGTTCATGACCAGATTCATGTCATGCTCGATCAGAAGCACGGCGATCTCGAAGCGGTCTCTGATCTGACGGATATTTTCCGTCAGCTCCGCCGTTTCGGACGGATTCATACCGGCTGCCGGCTCATCCAGAAGCAGGAGCTTCGGTCTTGTGGCAAGGGCCCGCAGGATCTCTAAACGCCGCTGCGCTCCGTAAGGAAGACTGCCCGCTCTGGCGCCGGCGAAACTCTCCATGCCGAAAATGGAAAGGTATTCCATGGCTTTTTCATGGGCTTCCTCTTCCCTACGCCGAAAGCCCGGGCCGTGCACGATGCCGGCAAGCAGTGAATAGCGGATCTCCTGATCCATCGCCACAGTGATATTCTGCTCCACCGTCATGTCGGAAAAAAGACGGATATTCTGGAAGGTCCGGGCAATGCCTGCGTGGCTGATCTGCGCCGTATTCAGGTTATGCGTGTCCCGTCCGTCAAGGAGGATCGTGCCGTGCGTCGGCTGATAGACCTTCGTCAGCAGATTGAAAATGGTCGTCTTGCCGGCGCCG
>JAZRYN010000255.1:0-5907 GCA_045600745.1 Lachnospiraceae bacterium | reverse complement strand
CGACAAACTATATCGATTCCGTGCAGGAGCAGACTCTGACCTCCTATCCCATCACCATCGAAGCCACGACGCTCGACATGAGCAGCTTCATCACCACCTTTATGGGACGGGCTAAATCCCTCAGCGAGCACGAAGACGATGCGGTCTATCAGAAGGCCATGTTTTACGAAATGGTCAACGCCATGACGCAGATCGAGGCTCGAAGAAACGACCTTAAAGCCTTTAAGAGCTGGTTGGAAGCCGAGAAGGCAAAGGAGGACAGCGAGCTTTCGGAGGCTCTTGCCGGGATCCAGTACGGCTATAATTTTGACCTGCAGATCTACACCAAGGGCGTGGACGGCGAGCTTCTGCACTCCGACACGACCGATCTGGCCATGAAGGCCATGCAGAAATACGGCGGGACCGATTTTTCCGCATTGATGGCCATGCGCGATCAGTCCGTTATGGGCAGCGCTTCCTCTTCCATGGAATCCGGCATGCGGCTCTGGAAGGAGCTGCTTCCGGGCGATAACGGCGCCCCGCTAAGCGATGTGACGAAGAACCAGTACGACCTGCTCTACGGCCGCTGGCCCGAAGCCTATAACGAGGTCATCCTCTTTGTCGATGATAATAATGAGCTCAGCGACCTGACCCTCTTTGCCATGGGACTTCGCCCCGAGTCGGATATCGAGGCCCTGATCGACGCCTCGATCCATCAGACGACCGTCGATTATGACGATACGCAGAAGTGGTCTTATGAGGATATCTGCTCGCTCGATTACCGTGCGGTGCTCAACTCCGACTGCTACGCCCTTGACGAGGCCTCCGGAGCCTGGCTCGACCTGCGTGATTCCTCCGCCGGTCTGCAGTTTCTGTACAACAACGCACTGAAGCTGAAGGTTACCGGCATCGCAAAGGTAAACAAGGACGCCGTATCCGGCGGCGAGTACGGCTCGATCGGCTACACCCATCTCCTCACCGAATATATCATTTCCCATGCGGGAGAGAGCGCTGCCGCCAAGGCGCAGAAGGAGAATCCTTCCGTTGATATCTTTACCGGCCTTCCCTTTAAGGAAGACGGCGTCACCGATACCGCCGGCAAGGCTGAAGCCTTTTTGAGCGCACTGAAAGATTTTGACGAGGAGAAATTAGCCGAAGCTTATATTCACATCATGAGTATCCCCGCTGATGAAGCGGTCAGTCAGGCCGTTGAGACACAGCTGGCGGGGCTCGACCGGGACGCGGTCGCAGGACAGCTTGCCGGCGCCATGGCCGCTCAAATGGGAATGGATGCGGAAGCCGCCCTCAGCTATATTCAGGCGATGAGCGACGAGGATTTTACCGCTATGGCCGCTCAGCTCATTGAAGAACAGTTACGCAGCCAGTATGCCGAGGGCGTAAAAGCGCAGCTTTCGGCGCTTCCGTCCGCCCAGCTTGCCGCCCTGCTGAACGCTGCTCTTCCGCAATATACCGAGGATCAGCTTGCCGCTTACTACGACGAGATCCTTGAATTTTCGGACAGCAGCTATGACAGCAACCTGATCCGTCTCGGCTGTCTGGATCTGGCCGATCCGTCGCGCATCAATCTTTTTGCCTCTTCCTTTGCCGATAAGGACATCATCGAAGAAGCGATCACCGCCTACAACGAGAACGTTGAGGAAATGCAGCAGATCCGCTACACGGACTACGTCGGCCTGATCATGAGTTCCGTAACCACGATCATCAACGCCATCACCTATGTTCTGATCGCCTTTGTGGCGGTATCCCTCGTGGTCTCCTCGATCATGATCGGCGTCATCACGCTGATCAGCGTACAGGAGCGCACCAAGGAGATCGGTATCCTGCGTGCGATCGGCGCTTCAAAGAGGAATGTTTCCAGCCTGTTTAACGCAGAGACCGTCATCATCGGTCTGGCGAGCGGGCTTCTGGGCGTCGGCCTCACCTGGCTCTTAACGATCCCGATCAATGCGATCCTGCATCAGCTGACCGATATTGAAGGCCTGAAGGCCGTGCTTCCGCTGCCGGTTGCGGGCATCCTGGTCGCCATCAGTATGCTGCTCACGCTGATCGCCGGCATTATTCCTTCCCGCAGTGCGGCAAAGAAGGATCCTGTCGTGGCGCTGCGCACCGAATAAAAAAGAAACCTCCCAAGAGGCGGACACTCTGACGACCGGCTATGCCCGGTCGAGCCGGGCTGAAAAAATATTGCCTTTTTAAGCAGGAACATCTATAATAAGATCGCGGGGTATTTTCCCCCTGAATTTTGTGTGCATCCGAAAGGAAAAAGACGTATGGAAGAACGCAGAGTCGGTACAGTTTCCCGCGGCATTCGTTGCCCTATCATCCGTGAAGGAGACGATCTTGTCCGCATTGTCACAGACAGCGTGCTCGCTGCCTCCGAAAGCGACGGTTTTTCGCTTCGTGACCGCGATGTCATCGCCATCACCGAATCCATTGTTGCCCGTGCACAGGGCAATTACTGTTCGGTAGCCGACATCGCCGCCGATGTGAAGAAGAAGACCGGAGGCGGCACGGTCGGCGTCATTTTCCCGATCCTCTCCCGCAACCGTTTTGCCATCTGCCTGCGCGGCATTGCAAGCGGTGTGAAGAAGGTCGTTCTGATGCTGAACTATCCGTCCGATGAGGTCGGCAACGAGTTAGTGGATCTGGATAAGGTCGATGAATCCTTAGTCAATCCCTATTCCGACGTCCTGACCCTCGAACAGTTCCGCGGGCTCTTCGGCGCCCCGCGCCATCCCTTCACCGGCATGGACTATGTGGCATACTATGAAGAGCTCATTAGGAACTGCGGTGCCGAAACGGAGATCATTTTTGCCAATCAGCCCAAGGCTGTGCTTGACTATACCGATACCGTGATCAACTGCGACATCCACACCCGCAAGCGCACCAAACGGCTGCTGCTTGCTGCCGGGGCAAAGACCGTGCTCAGTCTTGACGATATCATGACGGAATCCGTCGGCGGCAGCGGCTTCAATGCCGACTACGGACTGCTCGGCTCCAACAAGGCGACCGAAGACAAGATCAAGCTCTTCCCTCGTGAGAGCCATGCTCTCGTGGAAAACATCCAGGCGGAGATCCTGAAAGCCACCGGCAGGCACGTTGAGGTCATGGTCTACGGCGACGGGGCCTTCAAGGATCCTCAGGGCAAGATCTGGGAACTGGCCGATCCGGTCGTGTCGCCCTTCCATACGGCAGGACTAAACGGAACGCCGAATGAGCTGAAGCTGAAATACCTCGCCGACAATGATTTCAAGAATCTTTCCGGCGATGCGTTAAAGGAAGCCATTTCTGCCAGCATTCGCGAAAAGGACGCCGACCTGAAGGGACAGATGGCCTCCGAAGGCACAACGCCCCGCCAGTTGACCGACCTCATCGGTTCCCTCTGTGATCTGACCAGCGGCTCAGGCGATAAGGGGACGCCCGTTGTTCTGGTCCAGGGCTATTTTGACAACTACACCAACGACTAAATCAGACTAAAGGAGATCGCAATGAAACCTTACCGTGACATGACTCCCGAGGAAAGGCGTCATGAATACGCGGCCGTGAAGGCGCACTACGATGAATTAAAAGGACTGAATCTCTCGCTGGACATGTCCCGCGGCAAACCCGGCAGCGGCCAGCTTGATCTCGTGTCCGACATTGTTACCGTACTGACTCCGGAAGATTGCCGGTCCGACGGGACCGACCTTCGCAATTACGGCGTTCCTGCCGGTGCGCCCGAAGCAAGAAAGCTGTGGGCCGATATTCTCGGCTGCCGCTTCGAAGAGGTTTTTGCCGGCGGCAATGCTTCTCTGCAGCTCATGTACGATCTTATTTCCAAGGCTTACTGCTTCGGCCTGCTTCATTCCGAAAAGCCCTGGTGCCGCGAGGAGGGTCTGAAATGGCTCTGCCCCGCTCCCGGATATGACCGTCATTTTGCCATCACCGAAGCCTTCGGCATTGACATGATCACCGTCCGCATGACTCCTGAGGGTCCCGATATGGATCAGGTCGAGGAACTGATCAAGGACCCCCGGGTCAGGGGAATGTGGTGTGTGCCCAAGTATTCCAATCCGGACGGCATCATTTACAGCGATAGGGTGATCCGCCGCATAGCCGGCATGAAGCCCGCTGCCCCCGATTTCGCCCTGATGTGGGACAACGCTTACTGCATCCACGAATTCGACGGCGACTTCGTCCCCTTTGACGACATCCTGACCCTTTGCCGTGAAGCCGGAAATCCCGACATGATCTACGAATTCGCTTCGACGTCGAAGATGACGCTTCCCGGCGCCGGCATTTCCTGCATGGCCGCCTCGGAAGCCAACCAAAAATACCTGCAGAAGCTCATTTCGGTGCAGATCATCTCCTACGACAAGATCAATCAGATTCGCCATGTAAAATACCTGCAGAACAAAGAGCATGCTCTTGAGATCATGAAGCGTCATGCCTCCGTGCTTAAGCCTCATTTTCAGACCGTCCTTGCTGCGTTAGAGAAGGAGATCCGTCCTGCCGGCATAGGACACTGGGAGACCCCGAAGGGCGGGTATTTCGTCTCCCTTTACACCGATCCGGGACTGGCAAAACGCACTGTCTCCCTGACAAGGGAAGCCGGCGTCGTTCTGACCGGAGCGGGCGCCACCTACCCCTACGGCAAAGACCCGGAGGACAGCAACATCCGAATTGCCCCTTCTCTTCCGCCGATCGAAGAGCTGGTGCAGGCGATGGATGTGCTTTGTACCTCCCTTAAGCTCGCCGCACTGGAAAAGATGGGAGAATAATTCAGAGAACAAACGAATGAAGATCGAAAAAATCAGTGACAACCAGATCCGCTGCACCCTTTCCGCGGGAGATATGTTGAAGCGCCATCTCAGCCTGAAGGCCCTTGCCCAGGGCAATCAGGAGGCACAGAATCTCTTTAAGGAAATGATGGAACAGTCTTCGGAGGAATTCGGCTTTGAGCCGAACGAGTTTCCCTTGCTGATCGAGCTGTCCCCTGCCGAAGAAGGCGGGATAGCGCTGACCGTGACAAGGGTTAATTCCATGGACGAAATTCCCCTGTCCGTTCAGGCCGACCATCTGTTAAAAGCACTGCAGACGATTGTCAACATGGCAAAGGATAAGGGACAGGGAGAAGCCGCTCCCGCGCCGGTCGCCGCATTTTCCTTTGAGGCGTCCCGTCCGCTCGTGCTTCCTCCCGAACTGAAAAAGGAACCCCGCGGCGTCCACACGGCGCTGTATCTGCAGCCCCGATTCCGCGTCTACTATCTGGTTCTTACCTCATCCCTGAAATATCAGGCGGTCTTCAGCAACGTCTGTCATCTCCTCTCCGAATACGGCCGCAGCGTACCGGTCACAGAGGGGAGCCCCGCCTATTTCCGCGAACACTATGTGACGGTCTTTGCGAAAAACGCGATCCGGCACATTGCAGACGGGGAGTTAGAGAAAGCCTCCGGTAGCCGGGAAGAGTAATTTTGCGGGGATGCGTTCCCCCGAGAAAAATCATTGACAGGCCTCCCGATGTCTGATAAAATCGGGAAGTCGCGGACCTTTAGCTCAGTTGGTCAGAGCAGTCGGCTCATAACCGATCGGTCCCGGGTTCGAGTCCCTGAAGGTCCACACGCGGGTATGGCGGAATAGGCAGACGCAACGGACTTAAAATCCGTCGGCAGCGATGCCGTGCCGGTTCAAGTCCGGCTACCCGCATAAAAAAAGGAGGGTTTTCCCCTCCTTTTTTTATGCGGGTATTCAGCGCAGAAATGCGGCACGGCAGGGCAATGCTCCCCGGGGAAATTCCTTTCCTCAGACTCTCCTGCGGGACTTGTCTTTTTCCCCCGCATGAATTACAATGACCGTATTCATGTATGCGAAGGAGGCACTATCCTGTCCGTTTCCCGTAAAGCCCGGCGTTTCGGCAGATAGGTGTTT
>JAZRYN010000254.1:0-9131 GCA_045600745.1 Lachnospiraceae bacterium | reverse complement strand
ATATCCAGCAGGAGCTGGAACGCCGCTACGGCGATACGCTCGATCTTGAAGTGATCATCGGTTCGGTCCGTGATGCGGAAAGGGTAAATGCTATCTGCTCGGAATTCAGACCGGACGTCATTTTCCATGCTGCGGCGCATAAGCATGTGCCGCTGATGGAGCGCAGCGCGGGCGAGGCCGTGAAAAACAATATTTACGGCACCTATAACATGGCCAATGCCGCCGAACGCTGCGGGGCGGAGAAATTCATCCTGATCTCGACCGACAAGGCGGTCAACCCGACCAATATCATGGGGGCGTCCAAGCGTATGTGCGAAATGATCGTTCAGAGCCGGACGGACAGCCGGACGAGCTTTGCCGCGGTACGCTTCGGCAATGTATTAGGCTCAAACGGCTCGGTGATCCCGCTCTTTAAGAAGCAGATCGCGGAGGGCGGCCCGGTGACGATCACGGATAAGCGCATCGTCCGCTATTTCATGACGATCCCGGGGGCATCCCAGCTGGTGATGCAGGCCGGCGCCATGGCGAAAAAGGGCGAATTGTATGTGTTAGACATGGGCAAGCCGGTGAAGATCTACGATCTGGCCAAGGACGTGATCCGCTTAAGCGGCTTCGAACCCGATAAGGATATCGAGATCAGAGAGATCGGCTTAAGACCGGGAGAAAAGCTGTATGAAGAGCTTCTCATGAAGTCCGAGGATCTGTCGAAGACGGATAATGACCTGATCTTTATTGAAAAGGACGAGCCGTATTCCCGCGATGAGGTGGCGAGAAAAATGGAGACTCTCCGGGCGGCGATCGATGATTATGATCTGAGCGGCGCAGCCATGAAGAAGGCCTTCAGCGAGGTCGTGCCTACCTACCGTCAGGCAGAGGAGGTCAATAAAGAGGCGGAAAACGCTCCGGAAATGAAAGAATGATTCGAGGCAGATCAATAAAAACAGCGGAGGCCAAGCGGCTCTTCCGGATTGCTCCGGAAGGATGCGGGAAGAAGGCCTCCGCCGTTTTTTATGTGGGGAGAGCTTTGATGCTCACGAGAAGAAGCGCCTTGCGGTCTCTTCGAGGGTCTTTTCGCCCTCGTTTTCCATCCGGGAACGCAGCTTCAGCAGGGCACGCCGGGCCTGAGCGTCCGACAGCGTCCGGCGGCGGAGCTCCTGAGTAAAGATCTGCAGCGACTGGCGCCAGTTCGCCCCGGAGAAATAACGCTCAAAACGCTTTTGCCACTCGGCTTCCCCGGCGGCCCGGAGAATGAAGCTCTCGATCTGATCGATCGTCTGCTGGGTGCTGCGGGTAATCTGGTTTTCGATATTGATGACATCGGCGATCCCCTTGAGGAAGCTGTCGTTTGGCTGTTCGTGCCGGGCACGGATACCGGCCTTGTAGCTTTCCGATAGCTTTTCGTAGCGGTGTTCGGCAAGGGCAACGGCGTCGTTCCAGGAACGATACAGATGCTCCTCGGCGCCCTTACCCACGCGGTTCAAGAGCTCTGGCTCCTTCATGAGACGGGCCAGCATTCCGGCCATGGACTCCGCGTTTTCCTCGATCAGGAATGCGCTGACGCCGTCCTCGGCGTCCTCGGCCGCGCAGCTGCCCTTCACCAATACGCTCGGCAGACCGCAGGCAGCGGCCTCTCGCACGACCAGACCGTTGGTATCGAAGGTGGAGGGGAAGAGGAACAGATCGGCGCGGCAATACCAGGCGCGGACCTTTTCTCTCTCAAAGACGGGCGTGTCAAAAAAGACACGGTCCTCTAAGCCGAGCTGCGCGCTGCAGCGGACGATCTCATCCTTGTCGGCGCCGCCGCCGACAAAGACCATACGGAAGTCATGACCGGCCGCCTTAAGCTTTGCCAGCGCGTCCAGGGTGATGCGGATGCCCTTGTACCACATCATGCGGCCAAGGTATAAAAACAGAGGGACCCCATCCGGAATGGAAAATTTTCCTGTTGTCTCTTCGATCATCGATTTATCGACCTTTCCGAGCGGAAAATCAACGCCGTTCGGCATGACGATGTAATCTCCGTGAAAGCCGTTTGCCCGAAGATTTTCACCTGCGCCCCTGCTCACGGTCCAGACCTCATCGGCGGCCTCGATATTGGCGATCAGCAGCTTCAGCGCGCTGTCCTGAAGCAGGGAGGACTTGACGGCGCCGGCGATATCCACGTCGTATTTGGTGTGATAGGTCATGACGAGCGGGATCCCGAGCCGGGACCTGAGCGAGCGGGCAAGCAGCTGGCTGGCAAAAGGACAATGCGAATGGAGAATATCCAGATGCGCATCCTCAAGCTGCTTCATGGTCCGGGCGTCAAAGGGCAGACCGGTGCGGTAGCCGATCATCTGAGTCGTGTTCAGGCTCGGATAGCGGATCACCGGGAAATCATAATCCTCGTCATGGGCTCCGGGAGCAAAGGGCGTTGCCACGACAGCATAATTGCCGTGTTCGGTCAGATACTTTCCGTAATTGACAACCACTGTCGCCACGCCATCGAGCTGCGGCGGAAATGAGTCGTTAAACTGTCCTGTGCGTAACATCATGCGTACCTCCTGCAGTTGTAATATCAGAGAGCTGATTATAGCATATTTTCGAAAAAAGTCCACCGACGGAAAAGGCCTTTGCCGGAGCGGCTTTTTCTCGATTTTTCTTGAATTACAGCAGAAAAATATGGTATAAAAAAGTCAGTACCGAATTTTCCGTATCATCACGACGGATCTCCCGGAATCAGGAAAGGACCACATCCTATGACTCAAAAAAAGCAGAACCGAAGCGGGCTGGCTTCCTTCCTGCTGGCTATCGGCGTAGTTTTCGGCAATATTGCCTCCTCCCCTCTTTTTGTGATGAAAACGATCCTCCGCTATAACGGAGGACTTTCAAGTGTTTCGGAGGATGCCGTGCTGGGCGCGGTATCGCTGATCATATGGACCCTCACGATCCTTGCTACCGTTAAATATATTCTGTTAGTCATGCGGGCGGACAACGGCGGTGAGGGCGGCATTTTTGCCTTATATTTTATGGTGCGCAAAAAGGGCTACTGGCTGCGGATCCCGGCAATTATCGGCGCCGGCATGCTCCTTGCCGACAGCATCATTACGCCCTCCATTACCGTGACGAGCGCGGTGGAGGGGCTGAAGACCGCTTCCGGTACGGCATCCTTTCTGGGAGAGGGCGACGCCAAAAAGCTGGTTCTCATCCTGGCGCTTATCCTGCTTCTGTTTATCAGTCAGGGAGTAGGAAGGAACCGCATTACCATTGCTCTCGGACCGATCATGCTTGTCTGGCTGCTGTTTATCGGTGCTGCGGGCGGCATGGCGCTCGGCAGGCACCCGGAGCTGCTCCGCGCCTTTGACCCGCTTATCGGCATCCGCTTCCTTTTCAGTCATCTGAACAATGCCGGGATCCGGCTGCTTGGCGGTGTTTTTCTGACGGTTACGGGTGCGGAAGCATTTTACTCCGACATGGGACACGCCGGCCGCGATGCGACGAGACGCACCTGGCCCTTTGTCAAGCTCTGCCTCCTGCTCAGCTATCTGGGGCAGGGAGCCTATCTGTTAGAGGCGGCGGGAGACAGCACGCTTGCCGCAGTGGAGGATTTCAACCCCTTCTTTTACATGCTGCCGGAAACCGTTCGCCCTGTGGCGGTGGTGCTCGCGATGCTGGTCGCCTTTGCCGTGTCCCACACGGTGGTGGTCAGTGCGTTTACCCTGGTCTCCGAGGCGATCAGGCGAGAGATCCTGCCGCACATGGAGACGCTTTATTCGCCCAAACATGAGGGGAGCGTCTACATTCCGACGGTCAACCGCATGCTTTTTGTCGGCTGCGTCTTTGTGGTGCTGTTCTTCAAAAGCTCGACCCGTATGGAAGCCGCCTACGGCCTTGCCATTGCGGTCGCCATGCTGATGACGACGATCCTGCTGTGCGCCTATTTGTGGAGCGTCAAGAAAAAGCCGGTTCTTGCCGTCTGCTGCACGGTGCTCTTCGGCGTGCTGGAGCTTTTGTTCATCAAGGGCAGCAGCCACAAATTTTCGCATGGCGGCTATATTTCCGAGGGACTCGCCCTGGTTCTTATCCTGATCATGCTGATCTGGAAATACGGCAGCCTGTTGGAGAAAAGGCTGACCAGAATGGTTCCGCTGCAGGCCTATGCAGGAAAGCTGCAGTCATTAAAGGATGATACGGATATTCCGCTTACGGCGGACAATATCGTTTTTGTCGGCTACGGAGAGGACGCCGAAAGCGTTGATCATGCGGTGCTTTATTCGGTGCTGGATAAGGACGCCAAGCGGGCGTGCGCCTATTGGTTCATCCAGGTCGACGTGATGGACGTCCCGGAGGGGCAGGAATATGAGGTCTGGACCTACGGAACGGACTGCGTGTTCCAGATCATGCTGCGGCTCGGCTTTGATGAGGAACAGAGCATCAACCTTTATCTGCGGAAGATCGTGCAGGACCTGATGGACAGCGGAGAGCTTCCGAAGCAGCGCCGCCGTTTCTCGGTCTATGACAACGACCGTGTGGGCGATTTCAAATTTGTCTTTATTAAAAAGAAGATCCCGATGAAGAGCGGTCTGCCGGTCTGGCAGGATACGCTGCTTCGGGCCAAATACCTGATCCGTGATCTGGGCGGCAAGGAAGAGCAGTGGTACGGACTGGATACCGCCGTGCTGATCCATGAAACGGTCCCGTTATTCATTTCCGAAAGACGCATGGACGGCATTGATCTGAGACGCAGACACTGACAGGCCGGAAGAAGCCGCCGCAGGAGAAGCGGCGCAGGAGCATTATGGATCACATTTTTCCTCATCAGCATCAGGGGCATCAGGGACGCGCGATCAATTTTACCGAAGGCGGGGTGATCGGTAAGCTGATCATTTTTTCGGTACCGATCATTATCAGTGAGCTGCTGCAGAATCTGTACAACAGCGTCGATTCGATCGTAGTCGGGCACTATGTCGGTGACGCCGCATTAGCGGCGGTGAGCGTCTGCACGCCGATCGTGCAGCTGATGGTGGGGTTTTTTAACGGAATGTCGATCGGCAACACGGTGGTGACGGCAAGAGCCTTCGGCAGCGGCAGCGAAGAGGCGACAAAAAAAGCGGTTCGTTATGCGTTTACCTTTTCCGTGGTGCTCGGCATCGCCGTATCGATCCTCGGAATCGTTCTGGCCCCGCTCTTCCTTGACCTGACCGGCTGCAATGAAGAAATATACGGCGAGGCCATTACCTACCTGCGGATCTATCTGGCCGGTCTGATGTTTACGGTCATTTATAATTCGGGCACCGGTATCCTGCGGGCGATCGGGGACTCGCGTACACCGCTCTATATCCTTGCGGTGACGAGCTTCCTCAATATCGGTCTGGACGTTCTGTTCGTCGCATTATTCAACTGGGGGACGGCAGGCGTCGGCGCGGCGACCATCCTGGCGCAGGGACTTTCCATGCTGTTGGTTGCCCGGGTCCTGAAAAACCGCATCGGCTCACGGTGCATTGCCATGAAGGAGACATGGAGGGAGGGCAGGAGAACGGTCTTTTCTTCCGTGAGCATCGGCTTTTCCGCCGGGTTGCAGAATGCCCTGATTTCCTTTTCAAATATTTTTGTCTGGTCATACATCAACCGCTTTCCGACGCATGTCGCGGCGGGGATCGGCGCGGCAAACAAGGTCGATCGCTTTGTTGTGCTGCCGTGCAAATCTTTGGCTATGACGACCACGACCTTTGTCAGCCAGAATCTCGGAGCCGGTAATTACGAACGGGCAAAGAAGGGCTTCTGGTACGGCTTTGACATATGCAGCGCGGTAACGCTGCCGCTTACGGTACTGGAGTATATTTTTGCGCATGCGGCGATCAGCCTGTTCAGCGCGGAACCGGCGGTGATCGAGGCGGGCGCCGGCATGACCCGTTTTCTGGCGATGTTTTATATGATCCTGGTGGTCAGAGACGTCCTGCTCGGCTATCTGCGCGGCTACGGCAGGAGCCGCATGCCCATGATCCTGTCGCTGCTCGGGATGGTCGGTATCCGACAGCTTTTTCTTGCCGCTGCAACAAAAAAAAGCAGCTCCCTGCAGGTCATCTATGCCAGCTTCCCGATCGGATGGGGCGCGGCGATGCTCCTGCTTCTGATCTACACGCTGATCATCATCAAAAAAATGTGGCGGGATGCAGAGGAAGGAAAAGCCCTGTAGGCGCCTGCCGGACGGGAACGGAAAAAGGCTTCCGGTGCAGAAAAAGCATTAAATCCGTTCAAAAAAACGCGGATAATGAATTGACAGCCTTGCTTCCCTGCGCTATAATGACCCCAGTGCTTTAAGGCAGGTCCAGAGAGACCTCCAAGGACTGCGATACGAGATGTATTTGCGTAATGAAATTGCGCGGCTTTCCTTGGATGGGAGAGCCGCTTTTTTGTCGGATCTCTCCATGTCAGGCCAAATTCATTTGGGAGGACACATCCATGACACCTGAAAACAACAAACAGCACCAAGACGCCGACTTCTCCTTCGAAGCGGTGCCTAAAAAAGCCAGAAAAGGCTTTCTGCCCATGTTCTTTATCATGCTGGGCTTCACCTTCTTTTCGGCCAGCATGTCGGTCGGAGCGAAGCTCGGCAACGGCCTTGATCTTTCCGGCTTCATTCTCGCCGTTCTGATCGGCGGCGCGATCCTGGCTGCCTACACCGGAACGCTCGGCTATATCGGCAGCGAATCCGGGCTGTCCTTTGACCTTCTGGCGCGCCGTTCCTTCGGCCGCTTCGGCTCCTTCCTGCCCTCGGCCATGATCTCATTGACCCAGATCGGCTGGTTCGGCGTCGGCGTCGCCATGTTTGCTATCCCTGCGGCCGAAGTACTGAACATCGACCCTGTGATCCTCGTCATCGCAGGCGGCGTCTGCATGACGGCCTCTGCCTATTTCGGCATCCGCGGCATGGAGATCATCAGCTACATTTCGGTTCCGTTAATTGCGGTCCTCGGCATTTATTCCATGACGGTCGCCACCGCTCAGGGCGGCGGACTGAACGCCATTTTTGCCCAGAACAGCGGCTCTGTCACGCTCTTTGCCGGAGTCGGCATGGTCATCGGCTCCTTCGTTTCCGGCGGCACGGCAACGCCGAACTTCACCCGCTTTTCGAAAAATAACCGCATCGCTGTCATCACCACGGTGATCGCCTTCTTCATCGGCAACACGCTGATGTTCGCCTTCGGTGCGGTAGGCGGCGCTTTCACGGAAATGGATGATATCTTCTATGTAATGATCGCCCAGGGCCTGACCGTTCCCGCACTGGTCGTGCTCGGCGCCAACATCTGGACCACCAACGACAACGCGCTTTATACCGGCGGCCTCGGCCTTTCCAATATCACCGGCGTGCGCAAGCGCCCCATGGTCATCGTTAGCGGCATCATCGGCACGGTTACGGCGGTATGGCTGTACAATAACTTCATCGGCTGGTTGAATTTCCTGAATGCGACCCTTCCGCCCATCGGCGCCATCATCATGCTGGACTTCTTCCTGAACCGCGAAAAATATCGCGAGGAGGAGACAGAAAAGAATCTGGTCAACTGGGGCTCCGTGTTCGGCGTCACGGCAGGCGCGTTAGTCGGTAATTTTGTGAAGTGGGGCATTGCCTCTATCAATGCGATGGCGGTTGCGGCAGTCTGCTACCTTGTCTGGACGAAGCTCGTGCAGGCAAACGTCCGCTCGGAGGAAGGCAAGTATGCTGTACCTGAACACACGAATTGAAAATGCGCAGGAGACCTGCGATATCCGTGTAGAAAACGGCTTGTTCAGCGAGATCGCTCCGAAGCTCTCCCCTCGTGAAGGAGAGGAGACGGAGGACCTTGGCGGGCGGCTCCTTCTGCCTCCCTTTGTTGAACCGCATGTGCATCTGGACGCCACCCTAACGGCGGGAGACCCGGTCTGGAACATGTCCGGCACGCTGTTTGAAGGCATTGAATGCTGGGCAAAGCGAAAGGGAAAGCTGAATGCGGAGGACGTCAAGGAACGCGTAAGGAAAGCGGTTCGGCTGTATGCCGGAAACGGTGTGCAGTTTATTCGGACTCACGTGGATGTGACGGATCCTTCGTTAACGGCGCTGAAGGCGATACTGGAGGTCCGGGAAGAACTGAGAAGCCTTGCCGATATTCAGGTCGTTGCTTTTCCGCAGGAGGGCATCCTCAGCTTTCCCGGAGGCAAGGAGCTGATGGAGGAGGCTGTGCGTCTCGGAGCGGACGCGGTCGGCGCCATTCCTCATTTCGAGTTTACCCGCGAGTATGGCGTGGAGTCGTTGAACTTTGCCTGTGAGCTTGCCGCAAAGCACGACCTGCTCATGGATGTACACTGCGATGAGACGGATGATGATCAGTCGCGCGGTCTGGAGACGCTGGCTGCGCGGGCGCTCGAATACGGGTTGAAGGATAAGGTCACTGCCTCTCATACCTGTGCCATGCATTCCTACAGCAATGCCTATGTGCTGAAGCTGATGCGGCTGCTGAAGCTGAGCGGGATAAACTTTGTCGCCAATCCTTTGGTCAACACGCATCTGGAGGGCCGTGCGGACAGCTATCCGAAGCGGCGCGGCGTCACCAGAGTTAAGGAACTGACGGAGGCGGGGATCAATGTTGCCTTCGGCAACGACGATCTGTTTGACCCCTGGTATCCGATGGGCTGCGGCTCCATGCGCGATACGGTCTATCTGGGCCTGCATGCGGTGCAGATGATGGGCTACGGCGAGATCATGAACAGCTACCGCTTTGTCACGGTCAATGCGGCAAAGGTGCTGCATCTGGGCGACAGCTACGGCGTAAAAACAGGCAATCCGGCAAGCTTTGTCGTCATGGAGGCGGAAAACTACCACGAAGCGTTAAGCAGCAACGCGCCGGTCATCCTCTCGGTGAGAAACGGCGAGGTCATTGCCCGCACGAAGCCCGCAGAGCGGACGGTCAGAGCATAAGCGCAGCTTAAGGCAGTATAGAGAAGACGGCTGTGCCGGGGGAAGCCCGGCGCACCCGTCTTCTTTGCGCAAAGCGGTGAGTTATTTCTGCCTTGCCGGCTTCTGCGAGCGCATCGCCAGGAAGGTCGGGATGTTCAGCTCGTGAAGGCGGCCCTCGCCGTTTGTATCCTCATACAGGGAAAGAAGGGTAAATCCGGCG
>JAZRYN010000253.1:0-4509 GCA_045600745.1 Lachnospiraceae bacterium | reverse complement strand
CGGCTGCACGTGCAGCGCAAACCATTCGGAGAAGGCTTTATGGCTCTCCGAATATTTCAGCAGAATAAAGGCCGCTGCCCCCGGCAGTGCTGCCGGCAGCAGGCTGATCGCACGCACGGACGCCGGCGCTTTTTTGCCTTTACGGCGTGCTGTCTTCTTCGGTCTTCCGGTTTTCTTCTTGCTTGTTTTCGTCATCTTTTCCGGCTCTGTGGAACTTTTTGTAAAGCGCTTTCAGCTCTTCCCGGTCAAAGGTGTAGGCCGTATGGCAATAGTCACAGAACACCTCGACCTCCTTCTGCGCGACCATCAGGTCCAGCAGATCGTATTTGTTCAGACCGGCAAGCGCCAGTGCGATCTTCTCGCGGCTGCAGTCGCAGCGGAAGCTGACCGGTCTTTTCTCCAGCCTTTCATAGTCAAAGCGGGACAGGATATCCTCCAGGATCTCCTCGGGCTTTTCATTTTCATCCAGCATGGCCGTGATGGGAGGAAGCGCCAGAACAATGTTCTCCAGCTCTTCCGCCAGCTCGTCCCCCGCATCCGGCAGCAGCTGCAGCATAAAGCCGCCCGCCTGCCGCACGGTATTGTCCTTATTCATCAGCACCCCGAGCGCCATTACGGAGGGGGTCTGTTCGGAAACGGCATAGTAATAGGTGAGGTCCTCGGCGATCTCGCCGCTGACAAGCTCGCAGCTGCCGACATAAGGCTCCTTCAGTCCCAGGTCCTTCACGACCGTAAGGCCTCCCTTGCCGACGACTCCCGCCACGTTCAGCTTACCGTTCACGGAATGGGCAATCGCCTGCGGCTCACCGGCGTAGCCCTTGACATGGCCGTCCGCATCGGCAACCGCCGTCAGCATCTTCACGGGGCCGTCGCCCTTCACCGTCAGCGTCAGCCTTCCCGACGCTTCCTTCATCTGCAGCCCCATCATGGCCGCTCCGGTCATCAGCCGTCCGAGAGCGGCCGTCACGACCGGGCTCATGTCGTGGCGGCGCCTTGCCTCCTCCACCGTCATTTTTGTCGTTGCGGCAAAAGCGCGGATGCGGCCGCCTGCGGCGATCGCACTCACCATGTAATCTTCTGTCCTGTCGGCATCGCGGTATGCTTCCATTTTTCTCCTTTTTAACTCATCCGAAGCCGGAGGACGCCGTCCGGAAAGAGCGTCGTCCTGCCGTTCGTTTTTTTCTGTCAGTTCTGTTTTACCCTGACTTCCTTCCCCAGACGGAACATTTCCTGCATCTCCGCGGTCAAGCTTACCTCGCCGCTTCGGTCGGGGATCTCGTCGCGTCTCAGCCAGTGGCCTTCCTTAAGCTCCGTCTTATCCACATGCACCGTCTCATCGTCACCGTCTAAGTCGCAGTAGAACCCGAACAGGAGGGTGTCGGTAAACGACCACGGCTGGCTCTTATAAAAGCGCAGGTTCTTCACCTTCAGCCCGGTCTCTTCGAACACTTCGCGGTGCACGCACTCCTCAATGGTCTCCCCGATCTCGGCAAAGCCGGCGATACACGCCATCCCCTTACTGGGACGGTCGGCATAGGTCGTCACGAGGATCTTGTCCTCATGCAGGACCGCTACGATCACCGCAGGGTTCAGGCGGGGATAGTTGATCCGGCCGCATTTCGGGCAAATAAAGGCGCGTTCGACGGGACTCGGTTCGAGCCTTGTCCCGCATGTGCCGCAGAAATTCTGCGTCTGTCTCCAGCGAACAAGCTGCAGGCCGGTGACCGCGGCAAAGGACAAGTAGCCCGGCTTTTTCGTGCGGAACTCAGGCAGCTGCGCGTAACGGAAGCCTTCCATTTCGGCGTCCTCATCGCCGAAAAAATATGCCGTTTCATCGATCAGGAACCCGAAGGAAAGAGGCATATCGCCGACTTCGGAGACCTTCGGAAAGCGAAATCCCTTCTCCGTTTCAAGAATCAGGATCTCCTTCCCCTTACGGGCTATGAGGACCGAATCATCGGGAGCCGCCTCTCTTCTGTGGGTAAAGGAGTTATCGTATATATGCGGGGCAATATCCTGGATCATGGTGCATCTCCTGTCTTTTCGCTTTACTGATGGTAATCCGCAGCGGCCGAAAAGTCAAGGGCTACATCCCCCGCGTCTCTGCGGAAGCAAAAAGGGGGCAGAGCCCTCTCGGCGATATGCCTCCGGGGTCCTGCCTCCTTCTTTTTTCCGCATCACGGGCGACTTGCCTTTCTTTATTCCGGCTTCTTCCAGCGAAGGACCGGATTCCTTGCCGCTTTGACCTCGTCCGGTCTTCCGATCGGCGCATGGTGCGGTGCCGTTTTCATGGTTTCCGGGTCATGATAGCCCTGCTCGTAGAGACTGCGGAAGATCTCCGCCGCTTCATCAAGCGTCGCCTTGCTCTCCGTCTCTGTCGGCTCCAGCATGAGTGCCTCATGCACGATCAGCGGGAAATACATGGTCGGCGGATGCACGCCGTGGTCGATCAGCGATTTGGCCACATCCAGGGCGGAAACTCCCGTTTCCTTCTTATATCTGTCCAGAGAAAGGACAAATTCATGCATACAGATACGGTCGAAGGCAGGCTCAAAGGTCCCCTTTATCCTCTGCATCAGGTAGTTGGCGTTGAGCACCGCGTATTCGGCTGCCTCCGGAATGCCTTCTCTTCCGAGCGTCAGGATGTAGGTGAGCGCCTTGACGACCACCAGGAAATTACCGGCAAAGCTCCTGACCTGCAGGCGGCCTTCTCCCTCCATGCTCGCCGAGCGCGGAAGGAATTCCCGCAGAAATGCCTTGCAGCCGACAGCGCCGGCGCCCGGGCCTCCTCCGCCGTGAGGCGTTGCAAAGGTCTTATGCAGGTTCAGATGCACACAGTCAAAGCCCATATCGCCGGGCCTGGCCACGCCCATGACCGCATTCAGATTTGCGCCGTCATAGTAGCACAGCCCGCCCGCTTCATGGACGAGACGCGTGATCTCAAGGATATTGCTGTCGAAAAGGCCGACAGTATTGGGGTTGGTCAGCATCAGCCCCGCCACGTCCGGTCCGAGCGCAGCCTTTAAGGAATCAAGGTCCACCAGACCGTCCGGTCCCGAGGCAATATTGACCACCTCGAAGCCGCACATGGCCGCTGTCGCGGGATTGGTCCCGTGTGCGGAATCCGGCACGATGATCTTGTTTCTCTTCTCATCGCCGCGGGCCCGGTGATACTGCTTGATCAGCAGGACGCCCGTAAATTCCCCGTGCGCGCCTGCCGCCGGCTCAAAGGTCATATCCTCCATGCCGGTGATCTCGCAGAGCATTTCCCTTGCCGTATCTAACACCTTCCGGCAGCCGTCGGTATATTCCGCTCCCGCTAACGGATGAACATGGGTAAAGCCTTCAAGAGCCGCCATTTCCTCATCGATGCGGGGGTTGTATTTCATCGTGCAGGAGCCGAGCGGATAGAACCCGCAGTTGACCCCGTGCACCTGATGCACCAGCTCGGTATAGTGGCGGGAGACCTCCGTTTCGGAAAGCTCCGGAAGGGCAGGCTTTCTGGCTCGCTTCAGACCCTCCGGAAGTTCATAGGCGGGCGTATCGAGCGCGGGAAGGATCGAAGAGCCGTGTCCGGGCCTGCTTTTCTCAAAAATCAGCTTCATGCCAGCACCTCCTCTACGATCTCCGCTGCCTCGTCAAGCGCTGCACGGGAGACCTTTTCCGTCACGCACCAGAGAATGCTCTCTCCGTCGGGAAGCGGCAGACCGCCCAGGATCCCCTCATCCGCAAGCGCGTCAAGGATCTCCTTCCGGTTGCTCTGCTTGGTCACAAATTCATGGAAGAATTCACCGCTGTACTCCATGCGGCAGCCAGCCTTCACCAGCCTCTCCGCCAAATAGTGCGCCTTGGCCATGCACTGCTTAGCGGCGTCGGCCATCCCGTCAGGGCCCATCACCGCCATATATAAGCCCGCCGTCAGGGCACACAGCGCTTCGTTCGAGCAGATATTGGAGCTTGCCTTCTCCCGTCTGATGTGCTGCTCTCTCGCCTGCAGCGAAAGCACATAAGCGCGTCCGCCGCGGCTGTCCTCCGTCTCTCCGACGATACGTCCCGGCAGCCGTCTCATCAGCTTCTGCGTCGTTGCCATGAAGCCGAGGTAGGGGCCGCCGTAGCCGAGAGGAAGGCCGAGCGGCTGTCCCTCGCCTACCGCAATATCCGCGCCGAGCTCTCCCGGCGTCTTCATGACGGCAAGCGCGATCGGGTTTGCGCTCATGACCGCCATGGCTCCGGCTTCGTGAACCGTTCGGATCAGCCCCTCCGCATCTTCGAAAAGGCCGAAGAAATTCGGCTGCTGGAAGATCAGGCAGGCAGTGTCCTCCGCAAGCAGTTTCTTTAATTCAGCAAGATCGGTCTTTCCGTCCTTGGCCGGAACGACCTTCATCTCCGTCCCGGCGCCGTAGCAATAAGTCCTGACGGTATTGATGACGTCCGGGTGTACGGTCTCCGAGATCAGCGCGACGCTGCGCTTTCTGTCGCGGCACATCGCGGCCGCTTCCGCTGCCGCGC
>JAZRYN010000252.1:0-4955 GCA_045600745.1 Lachnospiraceae bacterium | reverse complement strand
TTTCTGGCAAAGCGCCTGATCACGAAGGATAATCCTTATACGTCTGCATTTTTGAAAAATGTAGCTAAGGACGCCTACGAGCGGCTGATAGCCCCCTCTGTCGAACGGGAAGTGCGCTCGGCGGCAACCGAGCGGGCGCAGGATGGCGCGATCAGGGTCTTCGGCGAGAACTTAAAGCAGCTGCTGATGCAGCCGCCGATCGTGGGACAGGTGACGCTCGGCTGGGATCCGGGCTTCCGCACCGGCTGCAAGATCGCCGTGGTCGATGAGACGGGAAAGGTCCTGGATCATACCGTTGTCTATCCGACAGAGCCGATGAACCGCGTGGAAGAGACGAAGACCGTTATCAAGCAGCTGATCGCGAAGGATAAGGTCACGCTGATCGCCCTCGGCAACGGAACGGCCTCGCGGGAATCGGAAAAGGTGATCGCGGAGATCCTGCATGAGCTGAAGACGAAGGTCTCTTATGTCATCGTCAATGAGGCGGGAGCATCGGTCTATTCCGCGAGCAAGCTGGCAACGGAGGAGTTCCCGGAGCTGGATGTCGGCGGCCGAAGCGCCGCTTCAATGGCGCGCCGTCTGCAGGACCCCCTGGCGGAGCTGGTCAAGATCGACCCGAAGAGCATCGGCGTAGGGCAGTATCAGCATGACATGGACCAGAAAAAGCTCGGAGACGCCTTAAACGGCGTCGTCGAGGACGTGGTCAACCGTGTGGGCGTGGACCTGAATACGGCCAGTCCCTCTCTTCTGGAATACATTGCCGGCATCAATAAAACGATTGCGAAGAATATTGTGGTCTACCGTGAAGAAAACGGCGCCTTTACGAACCGAAAACAGCTGCTAAAGGTCCCGAAGCTGGGGCCGAAGGCCTTTGAACAGTGCGCAGGCTTTCTGCGCGTTCGCGGCGGTGACGATCCGCTGGATGAGACGGCGGTCCATCCCGAAAGCTATGCGGCGGCCGCCGAGCTGATGAAGGAGCTCGGCTATGCTCCGGAGGACATCCGGAAGGGCGGCATGAAGGGGATCAGCCGGAAGGTCACGGACAGACAGACCATGGCGGAGCATCTTAATATCGGCGTCCCGACGCTGAACGATATCTTAAATGAGCTGGAAAAGCCGGGACGGGATCCCCGAGAGGACATCCCGAAGCCGGTGCTCAGAAGCGATGTGCTGGATATCGATGACCTCACGCCCGGAATGATCCTGAAGGGTACGGTCCGCAATGCCGTCGATTTCGGCGTTTTCGTGGACATCGGGGTGCATCAGGACGGACTGGTGCATATTTCCCGCATCTGCGACCGCTATATCAAGCACCCGCTTGAGGCGGTGAAGGTAGGCGACGTCGTTGATGTGCAGGTGCTCGAGGTCGATAAGAAAAGGAAGCGCATCGCCCTTACGATGAAGATCGACAAATAGGAAATGAGGCGGATATGACGGAGTTCAGGCATTTTATCTCACTCGGAAGCTTTTGCTCGGTGGCACTCGATCTTGAGGCGCTCGGTCTTCGCGAGGCCTCCATGCCCTTTGACTGGAATATCGACTTAAAGTTCGAGGGCGTGATCGACTGCATCGAAAAGCGTTTCGAGTATTTTCTGGAAGAGAGCGAGCTTCGCCAGAGTGAGGAAGCGCCGGAGCATTACATGGACCGCTATGAGATCCAGTTCTTCCACGATTTCAACATGTGGGACCCGTTAAGCGTCCAGCTTCCGGCTGTGCAGGATAAATATGAACGCCGCATCCGTCTCTTTTTCCGGATGACGGAAGAGCCCACGCTTTTTATCCGCTATATGGATGACCGCATCTTAGATGCGGACGGCACGCCGCACGAGCTGCGCTATATCGAGGAAAACTATGCGCATATCATGGAAGTGCTGAAGGCCCTGTGTCCGGAGAATGAATTGCTTTTGATCGCGAACAGCGGAATTCATTCAGAGAAGCTGAAGATATATCCGGTTGAAAAGGACAAGGGAGACATTGTGGCGCGTGTGCCCCGGGAGAAGAACCGGGAGCTTTCGGCGCTGTTTGATTCCTTTACGGTCGAAAATCAGGAGGCAAACCGCGCAAAGGGAGCCGCCGCGGCGAGAAGGCGCCTGCGGCTCGAACTGCAGCACAAGGCGGAAAAGACCGCGGCGAAGCTGGGCCTGAGAAAAGCTTACCGTCACCCGAAGACCTACCGGTAAATAAGTAAGTAATATTGCATTTTTTTAACCGCAGGTTCCACAGCGGTACCGATTCTTACCCCGGCTCTTTGCCGGGGCAGTCTGCGTTCCACCGTTGGCCGCAAAGCAGCATTTTTTACCGATATCCGGGGAAAGATCCTGCTTGCGCTGACGTCCTGTGAGGCCGCGGGATCGATGCGCTCTCCGAAGTCTATCGGAAGCTGCCCGTTCTCTGTGCGGTCATAAATGCGGAGGTAAAAAATCATAGCTGATCATATAGAGAAATTCTTACTTTTTCTCAATTCGCTGACCATGCCCGTCCCTGCGGCCTGGGGATGGTTTCATATTCTCTGTCTGACCCTTTCTGCATTGCCGGTCGCTTACTTCATCCGGGCAAGGCGAAAGGGCGTTACGATCGTTCCCAAGCGGGTCTTTGCGTGGTATGGCTTTTTGACGCTGCTTTTTGAGCTGACAAAGCAGCTGATGTGGTCGGTACGGGAAACAGACGGAATGATCTCCTGGGAGTATTCCTGGTATTCGGCTCCGTTTCAGTTCTGCACGATGCCCCTGTATATCTGTTTGGCGCTGTGCTTTCTGAAACGCGGGAAACTCAGCGCGTATCTTTACAGTTTCCTTGCCTTCTACTCGGTCATTTCCATGACCCTGGTCATGCTTTTCCCCGGTAATGTTTTTTCGGGATCGGTCATCATCAACATTCATACGATGCTGCTGCACGGAGGCGGTCTTGTCGTAGCAATGTTTGTCATCGTGAACCGGCTGACGGAGCTTACGGTAAAAAGCGTTCTGCGGGGGGCTGCGGTGTTTCTCTGCCTGACCGTTTCCGTGCTGGCATTAAATATTATTGTTGAGTGCTCCGGAATCAATCATGGCGCGGAGTTCAATATGTTTTACATCAGCCCGTACTATCCCTGCCGCCTGCCGGTGTTTTCCCGTGTCTGGGAGCTTGTCCCGTATCCGCTGTTCTTGTTGAGCTATATCTTTTCCGTTTGCTTCGGCAGTTTTCTGGTCTTCGGTATGATAAAGGCCATCACAAAGCTCCGGATAAGCCTTCGGAAGCATTAAGAAATCACCAAGAATTCGTTTTATCAAGTATCTTTTTCAATTCATTGACGCTTTTAGTGACAAGTAATGGACCCTTAATATGCAAATAAAATTTTGCAAAAATGGATTGACAAGTAAACTTGGCATAGCTATAATGATGACAAGAACACTTGGCAAGGAGGCGTCCCTATGAATAAGGATGAAATTCTCGAAAAAGCAGAAATGAGAATCAGAACAGAGATATCTATGAAAAGGAGGATTTGAATGAACAGGGATGAGATTTTAGAGGCAAGCCGGAAAGAAAACAAAAGTAAAGATTTAGCCGAACTTGAAGTGAGCTATCATGCCGGGACGATTGCCGGGCGTGTCGGCGCCACGGTTTGCTGTTTGATTTCGGTCATTTTTGTTTGGATAACTGATACGATGCCATACAGTCCGTGGATCATTTATTTCAGCATTCTTGGGACAAATTCGCTTGTGAAATATTTGAAGATCAAACGCAAATCAGATCTCGTGCTGACGATACTCTTTTTATCAATGGGCATCTTGGGCTTGGTCTTTTTCATTCTGCGACTTGCGGGTGAGAGCGCATGAATGATGAACTTAAATTAAAAAACAGGCTGAAAGAAGCAAGAACAGAAGCTAATCTTTCACAGGCTCAGCTTGCGGAAATGGTTGGCGTGTCAAGGAATACGATCAGTTCGATTGAAACAGGACAGTTCAATCCTACAGCGAAATTAGCATTGATTCTCTGTGTGGCTCTGGACAAGAAATTTGAGGATCTATTTTACTTTTAAGGAGAAGCGGCATGGAAAACTTAACTTTGCTTGTGTTGGGCATTTTTATTTCTGTTGTTGGGATCATAAATATCAAAGGGAATATCAGTACGATTCATTCATATAACCGAAGAAAAGTCCAAGAGGAGGACATACCGAAATACGGTAAAGCCGTCGGAACAGGGATGATTATTATTGGAGCATCCCTCGTTGTCAGCTTTATCGTATCATTTTGGAGCAATGCGGCGATGGCTTTTATAATTTATCCTGCGATTGTTGTCGGAATAGGTTTCATTCTGTATGCACAGTTCAAATATAACAAGGGGATTTTTTAGTAACGAATTACGGGTCAATGCGGTGAAATGCTCCGCAACCGTAAAGTTGCGCGATAGTTGGTGGAGCAACCATAGATAGATCGGCCCATAAAGCTGATGGAATAAGAGAAGATAGCTATTAACTTATTCATTTTTGGGAATCTGATCTCCTCAATCTATCGGAAAGAAGCTCTTCTTTAAGTGCAGTAAGCCATGGGGGAAATTATACTGTATCAAATGCATAAGTTTTATTAAAATCAAACTTATTTTTAGAGCATGTATCGAGGGGCGTCACGGAGGAGCTTACCGGAAGCTATACCACGCAGATCAATACGCCCTATTCCGTGTGGCGCTCTATCGCTGACCGCCTACTATTCCAAGAACTGCTATAACGGTGATGAGGCGCTCCGCAATCCCCTTTTTATGAAAACCAACCGTTTTCTGACGTGGCTGTGGGGGATCTTGTATCGGCTTACACCTGCCTGGACGTATTTCATCATGCAGACGGATGCCGGCAGCTTTGCCGGACACGCGAGGGTATAGCTGCACTAAAACACGGCGGCGTTCGGATAAAAAGTGATTATACGCGAAACGCCGGGGCTCGTAAATCCCGGTGTTTTGTGTATAATCAATTCTGCCGGTAA
>JAZRYN010000251.1:0-2492 GCA_045600745.1 Lachnospiraceae bacterium | reverse complement strand
AGGAGGTCGCGAAGGCTGAAAATTCATATACAGGACAGTATCTCAAAAAGATACTGAAGCTTTAAATGCCCGGGCTTTGTCCCGGACCTTAATGCAGGCTGATAAGCGAAAGGAAGGATCCGATGAAGCAGGAACATTCTTTTAAAAGCAGCGACGGAAAGAGCACCGTCTTCTGGACCGAGTGGGTCCCCGATGACAAGCCGGTCACCGAGGTGCTGCAGATCATACACGGAATGAGCGAATATATAGACCGCTACGACGACTTTGCCCGCTGGCTCAACGGCTACGGCATTGCAGTTGCGGGCAATGACCACATAGGTCACGGACGCAGCGCAGATCCTTCCGATTACGGTTATATGGGCGAAGAAGACGGCTGGAACATGCTCGCAGACGACGCCGAGATCATGAACGGAATACTCCGCGAAAAATTTGCCGGAGTGCCTGTCTCGGTAATGGGGCACAGCATGGGCTCGTTCGTGATCAGAAACTGGATGTCAAAGCACGGCGCCGAATGCGACAAGTTCATCATCATGGGAACAGGAGGAAGCAACCCGGCTCTGCCCTTAGGGCAGGCTCTTGCCCGTCTTATCAGAAAGCGCAAGGGCGGCCACGCCAGAAGCAAGCTCATAACCGCAATGGCTTTCGGCTCTTACAACAGGCACATCAAAGACGCAAAGACCTACCACGACTGGCTTACGAGAGACGACAAGGTAGTTGCCGCCTACAGAGACGACCCTGCCTGCGGCTTTACCTTTACCCTTGCCGGCTACGACGATCTGTTCTCGATGCTCAGGTACATCAACAGCGACGAATGCTACGCCTGCTATAAAAACACGGTCGCGTCCCATCCTATACTGCTGATCTCGGGCTGGGAGGATCCCGTCGGAAACTACGGCAAAGGTCCCGCAGAGGTCTGTGACCGCCTGAAGGAAAGCGGCTGCACCGAGGTATCCATGCTTCTGTTTGAAGACATGCGCCACGAGGTCCTGAACGAGTTCGGCAAAGAGGCTGTCTACAAGGAAATCAAGGAATTCTTGCTCAGCTGATTCAATTTTGCGCCTTCTTGCGCAGCCGCAATCTGCCCTGGATCGCTCAGGACGGAATTTTACAGAAGTATAAGAAGTATAATAAAGGAGCAGAAAATATGAGTAAACAAAGAATCTTTTTAAGAAAAACCGGATCGTTCCTTCTTTGCATCCTGCTCGTTTTTACGGTAACTGCGTGCGGAAATGAAGAAGAGCCGGTAACTCCGGGCACCCCGAACACTCCGGTAACTCCAAGCTCTCCGAGTACTCCGAGCACTCCGGAAAAGCCGGCAGCTGAAACACCAAAAGCAAACCTGTCCGCGGACGGGAACGGCGAAATCGCGGCTATCGAGCAAAAATACGCGGGTCTTGAAAAAGACGACCTGAAATGGGAGTACAATACCGCTCAGAAAACCATCGTAATATCCGGCAAGGGTCCTATGAGGGATTATTTCAAGGAGGCACCCGAATGGGATAAATATTGCGATGAAGCTGAAAAAGTGGTGATAGGAGACGAGGTGACCTCTGTCGGAGCATTTGGGTTTGCGATGTTTTCGGCACTTACGGAGGTAAAGCTCGGAGCCGCTGTTGAATATATCGGACAGGGTGCATTCTATTACTGCGATGCGCTCCGGACAGTCAATTTTCCCGAAGATCTTAAATATGTCGGAGATAATGCTTTCTATAACGACTTGCTTCACAGCGACAAGGGCTTCAGTTTCCCCGAGGGCATGCTGTATATAGGTGCTGAAGCTTTCCATTCAGCATTTAAGGAAAACGGGGTCTTTATCCCTGCTTCACTCTCGGTCATCAAAGACGGAGCTTTTTCCAATATGTTCGTTTCAGGATTTACCGTTGATGAGAATAACCCGAATTATGCGTCTGTTGACGGCGTGCTCTACGACAAGAACATCACAACGCTGATAAACTACCCTGCAGATAAACAGGATACTCTGTTTGAGATCCCGGACACTGTTGTGACCATCAGAAAGGATGCCGTCGAAGTTACCAATACGCTTGAAAAGATCGTTATTCCGGCGTCTGTGTCTTTGATCGAGGAGGGCGCGGTATTCTGGAATTATGCGCTTGATTATATCGATGTTGATGCAAATAACAGCAGCTATAAATCAGAGGACGGCGTGTTGTTTTCAAAGGACGGCAAAATGCTGCTCTGCTATCCCGTCGCATCCGGCAGGACGGAGTATACTGTGCCGGAGGGTACCGAAAGGATCTGTGATTACTCAATGAGTCAGGCAGCAAATCTGGCGGAGCTTCACACGAACGAGGGGCTGCTTCAAATCGGCGATTTCGGACTTTACCTGTGTGACAATCTTAAAACGCTTGGTTTGCCGAAGAGCATTGCGGACATCGGAGAAAAGGCTTTGGATCTCTGCGGTTCTCTGAACGAGATCCGTTACGGAGGAACAAGCGAAGCCTGGGATAAGATCACTTTCGCCGGCGGAAACG
>JAZRYN010000250.1:0-3000 GCA_045600745.1 Lachnospiraceae bacterium | reverse complement strand
TTTGCGTAGTATACTCCGGACGCGGCGCCGAAATACAGGCTGACCGCACACAAAAGCGCGGAGAGCACCGCTGCCGCCGGTCTGCTTTTAAAGAGCCGCTCCTTCTTCCCCTCGACCCCCATGGCACACAGGAGAATAAGGCCTATGGATACGTTCTGCAAGCTGAAATCCAGCATACAGTGGGCAAAGATCACGGCGGTCACCGCAAAGCCCGTCATGTTCTCATTTCTTCTCCGGAAGGTCTGTACCAACGCCCAGACGGCAAAGCCCGCCGGGATCCAGCCGACATCCAGAAAGATCTGCAGCAGCTCATTGTGGACATACACGGCGCTGTATAAGCCGCTTTGGAAGGAGCCCTGCAGGAAATAGTAGCCCATGTAGCCCAGACCGAACGGATGCGTCAGCACGACCGGCAGCGCATCCCGGTAAAAAAGAAATCTTGAAAGAAGCGATCTGCTCGACAGGGATGTTGTCAGATATCTTGCTACGGAGGAGACATCCCCTATCAGGATCGCATATATTCCCGTTGCCGCTATCAGAAGCAGCACGAGACCCGCTGTCACCAGCTTCAGCTTTTTATTCTTATGCCTTATAAGAAACACGATAACGCACAAGACCAGCAGCGCGAAGCATGTGCGGCTGCCGGAGGCCGCGATCCCGAACAGCTCCACGGCAAGCAGGACGATGCTCTTTGCATCCGTTTTCCCCCGCGTCATCAGTACAACGACGCCCGTCAGCAGGAACAGCGCAAAGCTGTTGGGATACTGCATGAAGCCGGCAAGGCGTCCTTCGATCATAATATAGTCTCTCAGTGCCGGCACAAACGCAAGACAGAAGGACAGCACAGTCATGCAGGCTCCCGAGAGCGGTATGACATCAAGCATCCCCATGCGCTCTGTTTTATCGGTCTGCGCAAGCGCGAGCGCAAACAGGGGCAGCGGCAGGAATTTTACAAAGCCGAAAACGCTCATGCCCTTGTCCACCGCCCAGAGCGGACTGACGGCATAAAAGCCGAGAAGCACCGTCACGGCAAGAAGTGTCGGGGAGTTCGGTATGCGCAGAGATTTATTTCCGGTGAAAGCAAACGCAAGATACGTAAGCAGAAACAGGCTCGCGGCGGCAGACGCCCACTCAAAGTACAGTCCGATGATATAAGGGGAAACGAACAGCAGCAGCCTGAGCGGTCGAGTATCCGCATTGGGTTTTATTTTTCCGGTCATAGCTTTGGCCTCTCTCGGTTTTGATCGGTGCTTATACAGCTTACGGTATTATATCACCGGAAGCGGCAAGTTGTATATGATTCTCTGAAAATTTCTGCAAAATTCCGGGCAGATGAAAGCATCTGTTCCTCGCAGCAAGACGAAAAAGCCATTGTTTTATGCAGAAGACTGTTTTATAATGTAGAAAAGTATCGGAAACATCCGACAGGACGGAGGAGAAGACGGATGCGTTTTTTGCATACAGCCGATCTGCACATCGGAAAGCAGCTCAATGATATTTCCTTTTTGCCCGATCAGGCATTCATTCTGGAGCAGATCGCGGATATTGCGGATAAGGAGCGGGTCGACGGTGTTCTGATCTCCGGCGACGTCTATCAGAAGGCATCGCCGCAGGCCGAGGCCATGGCGGCGTTTGACTGCTTCGTCACGCGGCTCACGCAGGGCGGTCACAAGGTATTCATCATCAGCGGCAATCACGACTCGGAGCAGCGGATCGCCTATTTTTCCGGGCTTGTTTCCAATGCCGGTGTCTATGTCAGCGAGTGCTTTGACGGCAGTATCCGGCAGATCGGGCTGGAGGACGAATACGGGAAGCTCGCCGTTCACCTGCTTCCGTTTTTAAAGCCCGCACAGGTCCGCCGCTTTTTCCCCCGTGAAAAGATCAGATGCAGTCAGGACGCGGTATGCGCCGCGCTGCATAAGTCCCCCGTCGATCCGGCGGTGCGCAACGTGCTGCTTTGCCACCAGTTCATCACCGGCGCGGAGCGCTCCGAGTCCGAGGACGTGACCGTCGGCGGGCTGGACAGCATCGAAGCCTCGGTGTTTGACGGCTACGACTATGTTGCGCTCGGGCACATCCACAAGCCGCAAAAGCTTACGCGCGATACCCTGCGCTATGCCGGTTCGCCGCTCAAATACTCCTTCTCGGAGGTAAAATTCCCCAAGAGCGTCATCATCGTCGATCTGTACGAAAAGGGAAACATCGGGGTACGCACCGTGCCGCTGACACCGCTGCACGAAATGCGGCTCGTTGAGGGCACGCTGGACGATATTCTGCAGATGCCGTATTCGATGGACTATGTCGCCGTGACGGTGCACGACGAGCTCGTGCCGCCGGACGCAAAGCTCACGATCTTCACGAACGTTTTCCCGAACATGATGAAATTCTCGGTGGAAAACTCCAAAACGAAGACGAGCTCGGACGTGCTCGCCGCAGAAAAAATCGAAAACAAGAGCGTTGAGGAGCTGTTCGCAGACTTCTACCGCTTTCAGAATAACGGTGCCGAGCCGACGCAGGCACACCTCGGGGTCCTGCGAAAGGCGTGCGGTATGACGGAGGATGAGGACTGATGAAACCGATCAAGCTGACTGTTTCGGCATTCGGGCCGTTTGCAAAGGAAAGCACCGTCGATTTTGAGGCACTCGGCGGCGAGGGCGTGTTCCTCATCACCGGTGACACAGGCGCCGGCAAAACGACGGTCTTTGATGCGATCAGCTTCGCGCTGTTCGGAGAGGCCTCCGGCGGCAGCGAGCGCCGCTCGGCAAAGTCCTTCCGCTCGGATTACGCCTCTCCGGATGACAGGACCTATGTTGAGTACACCTTTGAACACAAGGGGAAGCCGTACCGCATCCGGCGCAATCCGGAATATGAGCGCGCCAAGAAAAGGGGCGAGGGCACCACAAGGGAGGCGGCCCATGCCGAATTAGAGGATCTTTCGACCGGTGAGGTCATTGCAGATCCGGAAAACGTAAATACGCGGGTCCGGGAGCTGATCGGTCT
>JAZRYN010000249.1:0-13403 GCA_045600745.1 Lachnospiraceae bacterium | reverse complement strand
TAAACTTACAAAAAATAGGCGATTTTCAAGGTGCTGTAGAATTTACTCGCGCATACGGAAGTTACTTTTGAAATTCACGTTTTTGTAATTTTTGTGATTTTGTGGTTTTGTGATTTTTGTAATTTTTCTAACCTTTCTAACCTTTGTCAGAATGTCTCTAAAAAATGCTCCCTGCATCGCACCAGAGTGCGGACAGGAAGCAGATCATAATGCGGGGCCATAGGTGAGTTTCTATTTAAGAAAGAGTGCGTGTCAGAGATTCTTGCGCAGGAAGGATAGCGCATTTTCGGAGTAGATTCCGTTTAGCTGTTCCTCGCTGATTCCGTGGGAAAGCAGGTAGTTGCGGTAGTCGACAACTTTCGCGGGCGTGTTCATAAAATCGGGTAGTCGGCAGCCGTCGTAATCAGAGCCGAGCGCAAGATTCTTTTCAGCGCCGAGCTCGAAGAAATGGCAAATATGGCGGTACAGATCGTCCGGCCCCGCGCCATCTCCGCCGTCCTTTAAGAAATCCACAAAATAATTGAGGCCGATTAGGCAATCGCGGCGAATCATTTCGCGGATCTGTTCATCGGTCAGGTTGCGTTTGTGGGAGCAGACTGCACGAGCGTTGGAATGAGTCGCTACGAATGGCTTTTCGGCGATCTCCATAAAATCGGCCACGCCGGCATCGTTTAAGTGGGAAATATCAGCGATAATACCAACTCGTTCCATTTCGTGGACCGCGCGGCGGCCGAACTCGGACATGCCGTGATCAGTATCATTGCCGGAGGCAAGCTCATTTTCCGCATTCCAGGTCAGGCTCATCACGCGGACGCCGTGGGAACGCAGGCGAGCGATGCGCGATAAATCTCCTGCGAGAACGCTGGCATTTTCAACGGTGAGTACTGCGGCGCGCTTTCCGGCAGCCCAAGCGGCCTCAATCTCTGGGACCGTTTCGCAACGGACAATGCGGTCGGCATACTTATCAGTTAACCGGACGAAGTTTGCCCGGTTCTTTTCGTACCAGTCGATTCCGTTCTGCCCGCGGAAACGTTCGGGAGTAAAGATCGCGTAAAATTGTGCCCAGCTTATCTGCTTGGGGGTGTTTTCAAGTGTCAGATCGTAGCCCGGCATATTTAGATTGTCGCGTTCAAAATCCATGGTACGGCTGACCAGGCGGGTCAGTGTATCACAGTGCATATCGACTAACCGGATATTATTCATCTTTCCTCTCCTCGGCGGCTACTACCAAGGCTCGGAAAATAGCCTGTTGCTCTTCGTGCAGGACAAGTCCCTCGGGGTGCCACTGCACACCGAGAATGAAGCGCTCGCCGGGTAGTTCGATGGCTTCGATCACGTCATCCGGATCTGAAACTGCCGATACGATAAAGCCGGTGGCCACGTTACGCACCGCCTGATGATGGAAAGAATTTACCTCCACCTCATTCTTTCCAAGGATGCTGAAAAGTCGTGTGCCCTCGATTACGCGATCCTTGTGAGAGGTCATGTGAGCAGGATACATTTCCATACGGTGCTCGGCTTTTCCTTCGCATGGCAGGTCCTGAACCAAGCTACCGCCGAACGCGACGTTCAGAAGCTGGATACCGCGGCAGATCCCGAGAATCGGTTTTTGGGTCTTCTCCATCATGTAACGGGTAATCACCATCTCGGTAGCATCACGCCGCTCGGAGATTGCGGTGACCTCCTTAATGGCCCTTTCTCCATACAGCGCCGGGTTCACATCAGGCCCGCCGGAAATCAGTAGACCGTCAAGTGTGTTCGCCAAAGCCATTGCCGAAGCAGGATCCAGATAGTTTGGGATGATGACTGGAACACCTCCGGCATTTTCTACTGCCTTGACATAGGAGTCGCTCAACATGTGGAACTTCTGGGGGGTATGGGCGAAATTAATGTTTTTAACGGTAAAGCTGAATCCGCATGAGATTCCGATGATCGGTTTCATAGGCTTGTCCTTTCGTATGGGGTTACGGCTCTCTGGGACTGCGCCGTGTCTTTGGTGAGCATAACATTATTTAAGTATTAAGTCAACGGATCCTGCAGTAGGGTTGTTAGGGTTGTCAGGGCGCTCATTATTTGCTATAACTACGAGAGAAATGAGCAGCTTACGACAAACAAGATATAGAATGATCAAGAGGAGGACATTATGAATTCCAGAAAGATTCGTCAAATACTGAAGGACACTAACTTTTCACATGAAAGTGGCAGCGTGGAAGAACTTAAGGTCGCCGAATACTTAAAGGGCTACTGCGAAGCACTTGGATTGGAGACACACTTAGAAGCCTTTGAGGTGGAGAATGCAATGGTGAAGAAAGCGGCCCTCACGGCGGATGGCGAAGAAATACCATGCGAGGCGTACCTCAACTGCGGCTCCGGAATCGTGGAGGCCCCCTTTGTCTACCTGCCGACCCTTGACAAGGCCTCTTTGCTGCGCTGCAGAGGCTCTATCGTGATGTTGGATACCGGTGTCGGCAAATATACTTATAAGGACCTGATAGAGAACGGCGCAGTCGGTTTTATTACCTATAACGGCAACGCATACTATCCGACCCGCGATATTCGGATCTCGCAACTTCGTTCTTACGTGCATGAAGGCAACAAGATTCCCGGTGTTACAATTAACGTGAAGGATGCCGTCCGACTGGTGGAAAAAGCCACGAAGACAATTCGACTGGAGATTGAGCAGGACGAGTTCAATTGCAATTCTCATAACGTGGTGACCGAGATTCCCGGAAAGAGCGATGAATGGATCGTGCTTTCGGCGCATTATGATTCCACGAACCATTCCAAGGGCGCATATGATAACATGACTGGCTGCATCGGACTTCTGGGTATTCTGGAAGCCATGAATAAGAAGAAACCGAACCGTTACGGTATCCGTGCGGTCTTCTGCGGCAGCGAAGAACGTGGACTGCTCGGCTCCAAGGCTTACGTAAAGAACCATGAAGCGGAACTGGAGAAGTTCGCTCTCAATATCAACCTGGATATGATCGGTACTTATATGGGACATTTTATCGTTCGGGTCAGCGCGGAGGAGGCTTTGTTAAATTATATTTTATACCGCGGCATGGAGACCGGCTTTGGCATCGAGGGCCGCACTGGGGTCTACTCGAGCGATTCGACGCCGTTTGCAGATGCCGGTGTACCTGCGCTGTCTTTTGCCCGCAATGCCGGCAATGCAATCGCGCCGATCCATGTCCGTTATGACACGATGAATGTCGTTTCACCAGAGCAGTGCCTGAAAGATATTGCGTTTATTGCCGAGTTCACCGATCATATGGCAAATGCTGTGAAATGCCCCGTTTCGCGTGAAATTCCGGACAACGTAAAGAACGAACTGGATGAATACATGGGTAGGAAACGTAAAAAATGAGCAGGATGCCTTGATTCATGCATTAATGCGGCAGAAACAGTAGATCTTCGGATGAAAAACAAAGACAAACAAAAAGCTGTGCACCGCTTTTTCTTGATTTTTATGAGCAGTTATGTAATAATCACATCGTAATAATGAATGTGCTTTTTAAAAATTAATAAAGAAGGAGAAATGCTATGAAGAAACTTGTAAACTTGCTTCTCGTAGCGGCGATGGTTCTTTCCCTTTCAGCTTGTGGTGAAGAACCCGCCAAGACCACTACAGCACCTAAGGAATCTGCGTCGACCTCCGGCAAGGAAAACCTGAAGCCGGAAAAGGAAACCCAATTCACCCAGCTTTATTCTACTGAGTTGCAGACCTTTGACTGGGTTGACAGTACGCTGACGGATCTTTCCACTTTTGCCTACAACACGCAACTCGGATTGGTTTATTTTGACCGCTTTGGTCTGATGCGCCCGGGCATTGCCGAAAACTGGCATATCTCCGAGGATGGAACGGTCTATACCTTCTATTTGCGTGACAATATTGACTGGGTAGATTGTGAAGGCAATCCGGTTGCCAAGGTTGTTGCCAACGACTTCGTGACTGCTGCTAAGCACATCTTGAATCCGGATAATCCCACCGACGTAGCCAACACGCTGTACAACAACATTGTTGGCGCAAAAGATTATTTCGACAAGGTTACTACCGATTTCGATACTGTCGGCATTAAAGCCATTGATGATCACACTCTGGAATACACTATTCCGGGTCCGAGCGCATACTTCATGCGCATGCTTGGCAACAACGTATGGTATCCCATCCCTACCGATTTTTACAATGAGCATGAAGAGACTTTCGGTACCGCATGCGATGAGATGCTTTACTGCGGCGCCTATTACATGTCCAATTTCGAATATGAATACGAACGTGTTCTGACCAAAAATCCGCATTATCTGCTGGCTGATGAAATCTCCATCGACACTGCGGTCTTCCGTTACAACAAAGAAGCTACTGCCAACGGCGCGGAGTTGTTCCTGCGTGGCGACACCGATAAGGTTTCTCTCACCAATGATATCGCCAAGGAATGGATGAAGAACGACGACACCAAGAACAAGCTTCATTCTGCGCCTCTGAACAACATGACCTACTGGATCGCGTTCAATTTTGCCCCTAATTTTGAAGCCGAATATGAACCAGACAACTGGAAAGTCGCCGTGAACAACGTCAATTTCCGCAAGTCTCTGTTCTATGCGTTCGATGCCTGGACCTACAACGCCGTTCTGAACGAATGGAACTACAAGGCAAACACCGTTTCCACTTACACACGTCCTGACTTAGTTAACGTAGGCGAGAAAGACTATCTGGAATTGAGCGGTTTAGACGAATATTCCAGCCAAGAATACCTCTTTGACGAAGCTAAGGCTCTGGATTTTAAGACGGCTGCCCTGAAGGATTTGGAAGGCAAGGCTACGTTCCCTGTTAAGATGAAGGTCACCTACAATACCAGCGGCACTACCTCCGTTCGCTATCAGGTTCTAGAGCAGCAGTTAGAAAAAGTGCTTGGTTCTGATTACATCGACCTTATCTTGGTTCCCTACAGTGGTTCCTCCTTCAATGCCGACGTCCGCAATGCCGGTGACTGGGCGTTCATGGAACTCGGCTGGGGCCCTGACTATGCAGACCCTATGAGTCAGTTTGATCCGATCCTTTCCTGCGCAATCGGCAAGAACTGGGGCCAGGTCTATATGGCAGAGGAATACTATGATGCTTCCGTCGGCTACGGCGATGTGGAGAAGAAAGCAATGGAAGCCAATGCCATTACAGATGACTTCGATAAACGTTACGAAGCCTTCGCTGCGGCAGAAAAGATCCTGCTGGACGAAGCTCTCGTGATCCCCGCATACCGCGGCGGCGGCGGCTTCGAAGCATCCAAAATATATCCGTTTACCCAGATGACCGGTCAAATGGGCGACGGTGGCGCCCGCAACGCTATCACCTTCGCCGTGATGTGTGACGAGTCCATGAGTGAAGAAGAGTATCAGGCGGCTAAGGCGCAATATCTGATTGACCGTGCGGCTGCCCGCGAAAAATACGTAGAGGAAAGCGCTGGCTATCAGCTCGTTGATAAGAAATAAGAAAGATTAATCCCTGAGTGAAAGCATAAGGGTAGGGGACATGATTCCGGAAACAAGCAAGACCGCTTTTATTCAGATTCTGTCCCCTTTTTAATTCCTTTTTTCGGAAACATTCCAAATGATGGAAATTTCATGAAAGATGAGAGAAAAGAATGCTGAAATATATCGTTAAAAGATTATTACAGTCGATACTGACGCTCTTTATTATCGCGACCGTAGTATTTTTCCTAATGCGCCTGATGCCAGAGGAAGGATATTTTGGGGAACAATATGACAAGATGGACGAGCATCAGATCGAAGTGGCATTGGAGGCTATGGGCTTGAAAGATCCGATTCCGGTCCAGCTGGTACGTTATTACAATCAACTCCTGCATGGGGATCTCGGTAAGTCGATCACAGTACGTCCGAAGGTTGCCATTGTCAAAATGATTGAACAGAAAGCTCCGTATTCCATTAAATTCGGTCTTTATTCCATTGCGCTGTCCCTGCTTGTCGGTATTCCGATGGGAACGGCTATGGCGCTCTTCAAAGGAAAGGCACCGGACAAGATCGGTAATGCGTATATTGTTTTCATAAGCGCGGTCCCTGCTGCCGTGTACTACCTGTTTATTCAACTGTATGCTTCTGGTACACTCAATCTGCCTATCCTGTTCAATGAGCGTGTCTCCGCATCAATGATCCTGCCAATCATCAGTATGTCACTCGGCGGTACGGCATCCTATGCTATGTGGACTCGACGCTATGTTGTGGATCAGATGAATAAGGATTACGTCAAATTCGCCCGGGCCAAGGGCCTGTCGGAGGGAAGAATCACCTTCGGCAATATGCTCCGGAATGCGCTCGTGCCGATGGCGCAGAACCTGCCGGCGGATATTCTGCTGACGATTTCCGGCTCTATTTATATTGAATCACTGTACTCAATTCCCGGAATGGGCAATCTGCTTCTTTCCGCCATCAATCGCCAGGACAACCCGCTAGTGCAGGCGTTGGTACTGATCTATTCCTCCTTGGGAATTGTCGGTTTGCTGCTTGGTGACTTGTTGATGGTGCTCTGCGATCCGAGAATCAAATTGGTACGGGGAAAGGAGAGCCGCTGATGAAAATCGCTGATAAAATGGAAAAAGTAATCGATCAGAAGATTGAAAACGAGTTGGATGAACAGATCCGAAGACTCGGTGGGGAAGAGAAACTCTTTTCTCCGGCGGAATACGATCCAACGAGTGCAGAAATGGGCGGCTATTCGAACTATTCCTACTGGAATTCAACTTTCAAATCTTTTCTAAAGAATAAGGTGGCTCTTTTCTGCCTGATCCTGCTCAGTGTTCTACTGCTCTTTACGCTGCTCCAGCCGTTGCTGCCGAATCAACATACGGCGACAGAGATATTTTGGAATGCAGAAAACCACGCGTTAGCCAACGATCCGCCGAGCAAGGAATTCTGGTTCGGCACAAATTCAATTGGTCAGGACCTTTGGGCGCGCATTTGGAGCGGTACAAGAACCTCGTTGCTAATCGGTGTCTGCGTAGCAGCCTGCAACGCAATGGTTGGTATTCTTGTCGGGGCGCTTTGGGGCTACGTGGATAGACTTGATCGTTTCCTGACGGAGGTTTACAACGTCATCCACAACATTCCTCGAAATATTATTCTGATTCTGGTAGCTTATCTGACTAAGCCTGGTATCGGTACAATCATTTTTGCCATGTGCGTCACCGGCTGGCTGCCGATGGCTCGATTTATTCGTAATCAGATCGTGACGATCCGTGACCTTGAATACAACCTTGCCAGTCGCTGCCTGGGGGTGCCTGCCGGCCGAGTGATTACCAAAAATCTGCTGCCTTATCTGGTATCGGTTATTACGTTGCGTGTTGCGCTTGCGATTCCGCAGGCAATCGGCAGCGAAGTGTTTCTGACCTATATCGGCCTCGGTTTGCCGGTCACGATTCCTTCCTTAGGTAACCTGATCAACGAAGGTCGTGCGGTGATGATGAGCGCCAGCTCCCGTTACCAGCTGATATTCCCGGCTATTGTTCTTTCGGTCATCACCATTTCTTTCTATATCATCGGCAACTCCTTTGCGGATGCCGCTGACCCGAAGAACCACGTATAAGGAGGGTGCGATGGAAGAAAAAGAAGTTGTCCTTTCCGTGAAAGATTTGGAAGTACAGTTTAACCTGCGCGGACAGGTGTTGACAGCAATCCGCGGCATTTCGCTGGACATCTACAAGGGCGAAAGCCTGGCAATAGTGGGTGAGTCTGGTTCTGGCAAATCCGTGTTCACTAAGTCGTTTATGGGAATGTTAGATAAAAACGGCAGCATTACGGCTGGAGAGATCCTCTATAAGGGGAAGGATTTGGCAAAATACAAGACGACGAAAGAATGGCGCCAGATTCGCGGACGGGAGATCGGCATGGTCTTTCAGGATCCGATGACCTCCCTCAATCCCTTAAAGACTGTCGGCAAACAGATTCTGGAGGCTGTGGAGCTGCACCAGGGTCTGCACGGCAGAGAAGCCAAACAGAAGACTCTTGAATACTTGACTGATGTCGGTATCCCGATGCCGGAGGTGCGCTATAAACAGTATCCGCACGAGTTTTCCGGCGGTATGCGGCAGCGTGCGGTTATTGCGACGGCGATGGCCTGCAACCCGGAGATCCTGATCTGCGACGAGCCGACTACGGCACTAGATGTTACGATCCAGGCGCAGATCATCGAGCTGCTCCGTGAGATGCAGGAAAAATATGATCTGACGATCATTTACATCACCCATGACCTGGGCGTGGTGGCGAAGGTGGCAGACCGTGTGGCGGTTATGTACGCGGGTGATATTATCGAGGTCGGAACGGCCTATGAGGTGTTTTACAATGCGAAACACCCCTACACATGGGCATTGCTTTCCTCCCTGCCGCAGCTCGGTGTCAAGGGAGAGCCTCTATATTCGATCAAGGGGACACCGCCCAATTTGTTCAAGGAGATCCGAGGCGATGCCTATGCGCCGCGCAGTCCCTATGCATTGAAGATTGACTATGAGATTCGTCCGCCGTATTTTGATGTATCGTCAACACATAAGGTGCGTTCTTGGCTGATGGATGAACGTGCACCACACATAGAGCCTCCGGTAACGATTAAAAGAATGCTTGACAAATGGAAGGAGGTCAGGACCGATGGCTGAAGAGAGCAGAGAAAAACTCCTCGAAGTGAAGGATATTCACGTTGTATTCGGAAAAGGCCGCAAGAAGTTTGAAGCAATCAAGGGCGTCAGCTTTGATATTTATAGGGGAGAGACCTTCGGGCTTGTCGGTGAATCCGGCTCTGGAAAGACCACAATCGGTCGGGCAATCATCCGTATTAATCCGATTACGCAAGGAGAGATACTGTATCGTGGAAAGCGGATCAGTGGCAGGATCAGCAAAGAACAGAATCAGGAGATTATCCGCAATATTCAAATGATTTTCCAAGATCCGATGGCCTCACTCAATGAACGAGCCAAGGTTGACTACATTGTTTCGGAAGGCCTTTACAGTATCAAGGGCTTTCAGACAGAAGACGAACGTGTTGAAAAGGTAAGAAAAGCGATGATGGACGTCGGTCTTCCGCCCGAATTTGCCACCCGCTTCCCGCACGAGTTCTCTGGCGGACAGCGGCAACGTATCGGCATCGCACGTACGCTGATTATGAACCCAGAGCTGGTGATTGCTGATGAGCCGATTTCTGCGCTCGACGTTTCAATTCGTGCACAGGTGCTGAACCTACTGATGGAGTTACAGAAGCAGTACGGCCTAACTTATCTTTTTATTGCGCACGACCTTTCCATCATGCGGTTTATTACGAACCGACTCGGTGTAATTTACAAAGGGCAGATTGTGGAACTGGGCGAAACGGAACTCGTATTTCAGCATGCCTTGCATCCGTATACGAAGGCGCTTATTTCCGCGATCCCTCAACCGGATCCGCTGACGGAGCGAGAAAAGATCGTATACCGCTACGATCCGTCGGTGCATCACTATGAGACCGATAAACCGAAGTGGGTCGAGATCGAGCCAAAGCATTATGTCTTGGCAAACGAAGCTGAACTTGCGGAGTATCGCAAACAGCTGGCTGCCATGCAGGATTAAAAAAGCAAAAGAGTGAAAGTCGGGTCGCTTATGGCGTTGGGCTTTCACTTTTTTGTTTGCGGTTGCATATCGCACCTCTGTGACATATGGATGGAATAAATTCGGTATTCGTGTGCACTTAATTTCTTTATCTCATTCTGACCGAGACTTGCTCGTATGAAAAATCATCTTGCCTTATCAACCTTTTGATACCATAAACTGGTTTACTTCTATAAAAAGATCGCCAGAGGAATCACGCGAATCGCCTTAGTTATTTAGCTTTAGACACGCGTATGAAGGAGAGAAAGAAGTACTGCCTAAAAACCGCACGTCGCGCACCTCGGCTTAGCAAGAGATAAATCGCTGTACAAATCGTATCAAAATGGTTCCAAAACCCCGGAAATGATTTTGGAGGATTTTATTATAGGCTTATTACAGCCGCTAACAGGTTATGATTTCGATAGATCCAAATTTCTGTATTAAAGCAATATCTCCAGCACAGCTGCTTCGTGCGGCCTCAGTGTGCAGATGCCGCCGGAGACGGCAGCCTCTCCGTAATTATCGATGAGCGTTTCGGCGCGTGCGGCTCCGGGCAGAGGGCAGACGGCTCTGCGGCTGGAAAAGTTACCCATAACGAGCAGGCGCTTTTCTCCGTATTCGCGGATAAAGGCAAGGACCTTCCGGCTTCCGCGGTCATACGGCACCGTTTTTCCGTAAATGGCGGTGTCATTGGTCTTTTTTATGGTTAAAAGCTGCTGATAGTAGCGGTAGACGGAGCGCTCGGCGGCCAGATCGTTTTTGACGTTGATCTGTGCGTTGTTCGGATCCATGCACTGCCAGGGCCGTGCACCGCGGTTAAAGCCGGCATTTGCACTGTCATCCCATTGCATCGGCACACGGGCATGATCCCGGGCGCCGAAGCGGACCATCCGGAAGGCCAGCCTCTTCGGCACAAGGTGCGAGGTCAGAAGGTCAAAGACAAAATGGCTGACCGGATCCCGGAGCTCATCCATGCACGGAAAACAGCTGTTTGTCATGCCGATCTCTTCGCCCATGTAGATGAAGGGAACGCCGAATCCCATGAAGGTCACGGTCGCCAGCATGGTAGCCGCTTCATAGCGATGATGCTCGGCGTCGAGGGAGAAGCGGCTTACGCTTCGCGGAACATCGTGGTTTTCCAAAACCAGTGTGTTCCAGCCGCCCTCGTGAGTTGCGGTCTGCGGCGCCAGCAGGCCTTTTTTAAACTGCCGCAGATCAAATGGTTTCCGGAGGAATTTCAGGCCGAAGACGCTGTCGGCTTCCAGATGCGCAAAATTGAATATCGTATCGAGCTCGTTATTTTCCGCCCGGACGTATTTTTCTGCGTTCTCGGGGGACGGATGATAGGATTCACCGACCGTATAGCAGTCGAAACGGGACAGCGCTTTGCGGCTCAGCTCCTGCAGATATTCATGCATGTGCGGACCGTCGACAAAGTATTTTTCGCCTTTAAGAAAATTGAAAACGCCGGAATCATCCCGCAGCGGGTAGACCTTGGACGAAACGTTGAAAACGTCGAAGCGGAACCCGTCGACGCCCTTTTCCAGCCAGAAATTCAGAATGTCCGCGATCTCCTGCCTGACGCGGGGATCGTCCCAGTTCAGATCCGCCTGCTCCGCGCAGAACAGGTGCAGATAGAATTCTTCCGAATCGCCGATCCTCGCCCATGCGCTTCCGGTGAAGGAGGAGACCCAGTTGGTCGGAGGCAGAAGCTTCTTGCCTTTCCGCTTTCCCTTCCGGATAATGTAATAATTCCGGTAAGGGGAATCGGGAGAGGATATCGCTGACTTGAACCAGGGGTGCTCGGTGGATGTGTGATTGACGACCATGTCCATGATCACCTTGAGCTCCCGCTTGTGGCACTCCTCAAGCAGACGATCAAAATCGGCCATGCTGCCGAATTTGCTGTCAATGGCGCGGTAGTCGCTGATATCGTAGCCGTAATCCCGGTCGGGAGACTGGTACAGCGGAGAAAACCAGATCGCCGTTGCCCCCAGCTCGCGGATGTAGTCAAGCTTTGAAATGATCCCTTCAATGTCGCCCCAGCCGTCATTATTGGCGTCGCAGAAGCTGAAGGGGTAGATCTGATAAACTACGGCTTTCTTGTACCACTCTGTTTTCATAAAAAATGCCTTTCCTGCTCAGGACCAAGTGAAGCGTGTTCCACACGGCTCCGCACCTTAAGCCCTGTTATGCATCTTATCATATCGGAAACGCTTGTGCAAACATCCGCTGACCGCAGATCTCAGCCGCTGGTCTCTGCTGATCTCAGACTGTCCGTTTGATCCGCTGATCTCAGGCTGTCCGGGCAGTCTCTGCTGCCTTTTATGCCGCCGTGATCTCCGCTTCACAAGCGCTTTTGACATTTCCGCGCAGGCAATAAAGCCGAGGCATTTTTGATCTATCCGCCAACAGCGCAGGCACCGGCCGCGGCTTTTTGCCCGCTCAAGCATAAGACTTTTCTGCATGACGGGAAAAAGGCGCTTGCTGTTCCGGCTTGCCGGGAGGACGCTGGCTTTTCTTTGCCGGAGGGGATCCGAAACGCGGAATGAGCAGGCGAAATGACGATAAAGAAACCCAACATCTCCCGGATAAACTTTCTTGCAAATTGCAGGGGGGAAGAGTATAATGCAAAGCAGACCAATTATTTACGGAGGATTCTCGTATGGAGCAGGGAAACAAACGTCCGGAAACCATGGAACGCATCACCACGCCTGAACTGGCGCAGGCCTTTATCAAGGAACAGATTGCCGACCTGAGAGCACAGATCGGAGACAAAAAGGTGCTTCTAGCCCTGTCCGGCGGTGTTGATTCTTCCGTCACGGCTGCACTGCTGATCAAAGCTGTTGGCAAGCAGCTGGTCTGTGTACACGTCAATCACGGCTTATTGCGCAAAGGCGAGCCGGAACAGGTGATCAAGGTGTTCCGTGAGGAGCTGGGCGCTAATCTGATCTATGTCGATGCGGTTGACCGCTTTCTGAACAAGCTTGCCGGCGTCTCCGATCCCGAAACGAAGCGCAAGATCATCGGCAAGGAATTTATCGATGTCTTTGCGGAAGAGGCGGCAAAGTTAGAGGGGATCAGGTTCCTGGGACAGGGGACGATCTATCCGGACATTCTGGAATCGGAACAGGGCGTCAAGGCTCACCACAACGTGGGAGGCCTGCCGCCGGAACTTGATTTCGAGCTTGTCGAGCCGGTCAAGCTTCTTTATAAAGATGAGGTCCGTGTGGTCGGCAAAGCCCTCGGTCTGCCGGACGGCATGGTCTTCCGTCAGCCGTTCCCTGGCCCCGGTCTGGGCGTAAGGTGCGTCGGCGCCATCACCCGCGACAGGCTGGAAGCGCTGCGCGAGGCTGATGCTATCGTGCGTGAGGAGATCGGCAAGCTTCCCGAAACGCCCTGGCAGTATTTCTGCGCGATCCCGGATATCAGATCTACCGGCATCAAATATGAAAACGGCAAGGGAGTCCGTTACATGGGCTGGGCCGTCGTCATTCGTGCGGTCAACACCGTCGATGCCGTGACCGCAACCGTTCCCGAGATCCCGTTCAAGGTCCTTTGCACCATCCGCGACCGCGTGGTGGCCGAAGTTCCCGGCGTCAACCGCGTCCTTTGGGACATTTCGGAAAAGCCCGTCGCCACGATAGAGTGGGAATAATCCACGAAACGCTGCAAACCCGTATAAATACTGGGTTTTTGAGGCTTCAAGCAGCCTCGTGACAACGTTTTGACAACACTTTAGCATTACTCATAAATAAAGGGGCTGTCGCACTAAGATGCGGCGG
>JAZRYN010000248.1:0-11549 GCA_045600745.1 Lachnospiraceae bacterium | reverse complement strand
AGACCTTCGTCAGCAGATTGAAAATGGTCGTCTTGCCGGCGCCGTTCGGGCCGATGAGTCCGGCGATCTCGGTCGGTCCAATGGTGATATTGAAATCCTCGACTGCCGCAAGGCCGCCGAAATTGATCCCGAGGTTGATGCACTCCAGGATCGGAGCCTTGTCCGCATCACGCTCCGGCACGTACCATGTCCGGTGAACGGGAACGAGCCTTGCCGTTTCCCGTGAATTTTCAAGCGGCATGTCTTCGCCCTCCCTTTCTCTGCCAGATCGCCTTGCAGCGGGGGCTGTTCGTAAAGAGCATGGCAAGGATCAGCACCACCGCATAGATCAGCATGCGGTAGTCGCCGAAATCGCGGAAGATCTCCGGAAGCGCCTGCAGTACGATGGCTGAAATGACTGCGCCCCGCACGCTTCCCATGCCGCCGAGCACCACGATGACCAGGATCTCGATAGACATGTTGTAGTCGAAGCTGACCGCCTTGACATTGGCGAAGAAGTGCCCGTAAAGCGCTCCGGCCGCACCGGCAAAGAATGCGGCGATAATAAAGACGGCAAGCTTATAGTAGGTCACGTTCAGACCGATGGATTCCGCGGCGATCCGGTTGTCGCGGATGGCCATGATCGCCCGTCCCTGCTTGGAGCGCTTGATGTGCATCATGACGATGACGGTCAGAAAAACAAGCGCGGCGGCAAAGGGCAGCAGCTCCCTGGCTCCCGAATAGATCGGCTGGGTATTCAGGCCGCGTGCGCCGCCGGTGACTTCAAGATTGGTGATGATATTTTTCACGATCTCACCGCAGGCAAGCGTAACGATCGCCAGATAGTCCCCCTTGAGCCTTAACGCCGGCATCCCGACGACAAAGCCGAAAACGGCGGCGCATATCCCTCCGGCAAGCATGCACAGGGGGAGCCTTACCGCAAGCGGAAGCCGGTCAACAAGAGCAATGGAGAGCAGGCAGCCCGTAAAAAGGCCTACGCTCATAAACCCGGCGTGGCCGAGGTTCAGCTCTCCCAGAAAACCGACCACCAGATTCAGGGAAACGGCAAGCACGATATACATGGACATCGGGATCAGCATGTTGGTAAGCTGTCTGGTAATGTGTCCCGAGTAGAGCATCCCGGCTACGACCCCATAGAATGCCGCTAACAGGAGCAGCGTGATGGCGTTTTTGTTTTTCGTCAGTTCTTTTGCCCTTCCCATTTCACACCTTCTCCTGAACTTCCTTGCCCATAAGACCGGTCGGGCGGATCACCAGCACCAGAACGAGGACGGCAAAAACGATCGCATCGGCCCACAGCGGGGAAATGTAGGTCTTGGCCATCTGTTCGATCACACCGAGCATGATCCCGCCGAGCATGGCGCCGGGCAGGCTTCCGATGCCGCCGAACACCGCTGCCGTAAAGGCCTTGATGCCGGGCATCGCGCCCGTCGTCGGCTTGATGTAGACGTAGGTCAGTCCGTAGCAGATGCTGGCGACCGCCGCCAGTGCCGACCCGATGGCAAAGGTTAGCGCAATGGTCCTGTCCACGCTGACGCCCATCAGCTCTGCGGCGCCGCGGTCCTCCGCAACCGCCCGCATGGCTTTGCCGAGCCTTGTCCGGTTGATGAAAAGGCTCATCCCTGCCATGATCAGAGCCGTTACGCCTAACGTCAGCAGGGTAATGCCGTCGATAACGATATCGCCGAGCGTAAGCTGCGGAAGGCTGACATATTGCGGATAGGCCTGCTGCTGAGAGCCGAAGATCATCAGCGCCAGATTCTGGAGCAGATAGCTCATGCCGATCGCGGTGATCAGCACGCTCAGCGACGAGGCTCCCCGCAGAGGCTTATAGGCAAAATGCTCGATCAAAACGCCGAGCAGCGTACAGGCGGCTACGGACAAAAAGACCGTAAGGACCGGCGGAAGTCCCGCCGAGGTAAAGGCAACGATCCCGGCATAGGCGCCGACCATGATAACGTCGCCGTGAGCAAAATTCAGCATTTTCGCAATGCCGTAAACCATGGTATAGCCAAGGGCGATCAGGGCATAGATGCTGCCGAGTCCGAGGCCGCTGATCAGTGTTTTTATCAATTCGGTCATGCTTGCTAACCACCCTTATTGTCCGAAGAGGCTCCCTGTTCCGTCCTTATAGATAATGGCCATAGCCGTCTTCTGCGTATTGCCGTCAGCCGTCCATTTCATGGTCCCGGTGACGCCCTCGACTTCCAGCTCCGTCATGGCCTTTGCCAGGACCTCGCCGCTTGTCGAGCCGGTCTTTTCCACAGCCGCCTTCAGTACGAACAGCGCATCATAGCCGTCAGCCGCAAACTGATCGGGGGTGGATCGATAAGCCTCCTGATAGCTGCTGACAAAATCCTTGACCTTCTGCTCCGCGCTGTCCGCCGCGAACGGGGTCAGCATCAGCACGTTGTTGACGATGCTCACATCCTGCGCCACCTTTTCCAGGATCCCGTCTAATCCGTCTGCCCCGAAAAAGAACACGTCATCGCCGAATTTTCCCTTTGCCTGCGTCAGGAAGGTCGAAGCCGGCTCCGCATAGATCGGAATAAAGATCAGTTTGACGTCTGCGGCAGCCAGCTTATTGATCTGTGTGGTAAAGTCCGTCTTTGTGCCGTCGGTGAAGGTCTGCACCTCTGCGATCTCGATGCCGTTTTCCTCACAGCCCGCCTTAAAGGATTCATATAATCCCACGGAATAATCGTAATCGCTCTGATACAGCACCGCCACCTTGTCCGTGATCTCGTGCTCCTTGATATAGTCGGCGGCCATCGTGCCCTGATAGCTGTCGTTGAAGCAGACCCGGAAGGCTTTATCGTTGCTGTCCAGAATATCGTCGGAGGAGCCGGACGGGGTCAGCAGCAGAATATCATCGGCCTTTGCCGCTGCAGCTACCGTGGCCGTTTCACCGGAAAAGACGCCTCCGAGAGAAAGCTGCATGCCCCAGTCAAGAAGCTTGCCGTAAGCGCTGACCGCACTTTCCGCATCACCCTGTGAATCCTGAAAGGAAAGCTCGATCTGCCTGCCGGCAATGCCGCCCGCCGCATTGATCTCCTTTGCCGCAAGCTCGGCTCCCTGCTTGACCGACAGACCGTAGTTAGCATGATCGCCGGTCAGCGGTCCGATGCCGCCGATCTTGAGCGTTCCCTCTGCCTGAGCGCCGTCCGTGCTGCCCGCAGACGTCTGCTGCGTGCCGGAAGACTGTCCGCCGCAGGCCGCAAGGGCGAGCGCCATCACTGCCGCAAGTACCAGACTCAACATTTTCTTCATATCCATTACCTCCTGCTTCCCTTCCGTCAACATGGAAAACGGCCCCGCGGATGCGAGGCCGTCATTCATCAGAAAGGACTAATCCGATCGGCAGCTTCGCCATGCTTTTTTGTCCGCGTCAAGGACGGCCCGCAGCACGAAAACCAGCAGGCTGAGTCGTACAATGATCATAACGGACAAGGATGACAACATGGAAAAAACTCCTTTCGGAAGAATAAACATGCGGCCATTATACGGCGCGTGAAAACGAGTGTCAAGAGATTTTTTTGTTTTTTTGTCTATTTTTGTGAGACGTCATCCTCGCGCACCGCAAGGTTTTGCCTGCGTCCCCGCTCTCTGTACTTAAGCGGAGTCATTTTCAGCTCGGCACGGAAGGCCTCGATAAAGTAGGAAGAGGAACAGAATCCCGTCTCCATCGCGATGCGGGAGACCGACCAGTCCGTTTCCTCAAGCAGCTCCGTAGCCCGGGCAAGGCGGTAGGCGCGCAGATAATGAAAGATCGTATCGCCCGTCGTCCTCTTAAACTGGCGGCAGCATTCGCTTTCGGAATACATCACCTCTCCCGCGATCCCCTTAAGGCTCACCGGCTCGCGGTAATGCTCCCGAAGAAAGGCCATGACGCGGCGGACGAGCGCATGGCTCTCCTCCTGCTCCCCCTTATCCGAATGCGTTCCTGCCGCGTGCTGGAGCAGAGACAGCCACAGCAGCCCTATCCGCGACTGGATCGCCAGCTCGCAGCCGAAGGCTCTCGCATCGTAGAGCCTGCCGATCGCCCGGATCTCCTCCAGGAACTCATGCTGCCAGGGGACCGTTTCCCTGAGGCTCCCGTGCTCCGGTCCGGCAGCCCCGATGTAAGGCTCCACGTACTTTTTTTCCGTGACCGAGCCGGAAAATGCGCCGAGAATGCGCGGGTGAAAATCCAGACAGAGGTAGGCTGAGTCGGGGTCGCCGACCGGTCTGGCCATATGCAGGCGGCCGCTGTTGACAAAAAAGCCCTCTCCCTCGGACAGGATGTACTGGTCTCCGCTGACCTGGAAACACATGCGTCCCTTCGTGACCACACAGAGCTGGATCTCGTCATGCCAGTGCCAGTTGATATAGCCCAACACGCACTCGCTCATCACATAATGATAGACCGCAACGGGGAAAGCAAAGGTCCCGTGCTGCTTCACTTCCTTCTGATCATCCAAAACCGCTATCGAAATCATATTACTGCTCAATCCTGTTATATTTTCATCCTATATTATGATATTTTTTCCTGAATTTTGCAAGTATAATTTTATTTACCAAAGGGTTGTATGAAAATGCCTATGAGCACATATTTCAGGAGGAACTGCTATGAATTACGACCGCACCTTTAACTTCTCCGCCGGTCCCGCCATGATGCCGGAGCCTGTTCTGGAAGAGATTCGCGACGAAATGATGAACTACCGCGGAAGCGGCATGTGCGTGATGGAAATGAGCCACCGCTCCAAGGTCTTTGAACAGATCATCCAGGATGCGGAAGCCGATCTCAGGAAGCTGATGAACATTCCCGACAACTACAAGGTCCTGTTTATTCAGGGCGGCGGCACCGTGCAGTTCGCCATGGTCCCCATGAACCTGATGAAGAACGGTGTGGCGTGCTACATCGAAACCGGTTCCTGGTCCAAGAAGGCCATCAATGAGGCGAAAAAATACGGGGACGTCCGCATTGTTGCCTCCTCCAAGGACAAGAACTTCTCCTACATTCCCGACTGCTCGGATCTGGACATTCCCGATGAAGCGGATTATGTCTACATCTGCGAAAACGAGACTATCAACGGCACCACCTATTTCAACCTGCCCGACACCAAGGGTCACGTGCTCGTCTCCGACCAGTCCAGCATGTTCCTGTCCCGTCCCTGCGACGTGTCGAAATACGGCGTGATCTGGGCCGGCGTGCAGAAGAACGTAGGCCCTGCCGGTATGGCCGTCGTCATCATCCGCGAGGATCTGATCCGCGACGATCTGCCCGCCTTCGTGCCGACCTACATGAGCTACAAGACTCATGCGGATTCGAACTCCCTTTACAACACCCCGAACTGCTGGGCCATCTACTGCTGCGGCAAGGTCTTCCGTTATCTGCTGAACCTCGGCGGACTGGAAGCCATGAATAAGATCAACCAGGAAAAGGCCGCTGTCCTTTACGACTTCCTTGATCAGAGCAAGCTCTTCACCGGCGCCGTGCGCAAGGAAGACCGCTCTCTGATGAACGTCCCGTTCGTCACGCCGAGCAAGGAAATGGATGCCGACGTTGTTGCCGCTTCCGTCGCTGCGGGCTTCAGCAACCTGAAGGGTCACAAGAGCGTGGGCGGTCTGCGTGCCTCCATCTACAACGCCATGCCGAAGGAAGGCGTAGAAGCTCTTGTCGCGTTCCTGAAGGACTACGAGGAGAAGCACTGACGCTTATCCCTTAAGGGTGACAGCACACCAAGTTTTGGGAAAGAAGGATAGAATATGGCCATTCGTATATTAGTGACCGACGGCATGGATGCCTCGGCAATGGAGACTCTGAGACAGGACGGCTTCGAAGTCGTCGAGAAGTTCTATGAACCGGACGAGCTCGGCACGGCGCTTCGTGATTTTGACTGCGTCATCATCCGTTCCGCCACCAAGATCAAGGAGCCTCAGATCGATGCGGCAAAGGGCTCGGCCTTAAAGCTCATCATCCGCGCCGGCGTCGGCGTGGACAACATCGCCGTGAAGTACGCCGAGGAAAACGGCATTCACGTGAAGAACACCCCGAACTCCTCTTCCAACGCGGTCGCGGAGCTTGCCATCGCGCATCTTTTCTCCTGCGCAAGGTATATTTCCCTCGCGGGCCACACCATGCGCGAGCATTTGTGGGAAAAGAAAGCCTACTCCAAGGGCTTTGAACTGGAAGGAAAGACCATGGGCGTCATCGGCTACGGCCGTATCGGCCGCCTGGTCGGCAAGAAGGCTCAGGGGCTCGGCATGAACGTCCTTTCCGTCGTTCACCGGAATAAGCCCGAGGGCTGCGAAAGCGAGACTATGCATTTCGTCTCCATGGATGAGCTTCTTGCAAGCTCCGACGTCATCACGGTCTGTGCGCCCGGTGCGGCCGAAGGCCCCATTATCAGCGCCGAGACCATTGCCCGAATGAAGGACGGCGTGGTGATCATCAACGTCTCCCGCGGCAGCAATGTCGATGAAGCCGCCCTTCTGGACGCGCTGAATTCCGGCAAGGTCAAGGCCGCCGGCATCGATGTCTGGATGAGTGAGAAGGAGCCCAACTGGGCACTCGCCGAGCATCCTGCCGTCAGCTGCACGCCGCATGTCGGCGCCGGCACGAAGGAAGCACAGAAGAAGATCGGCCGCGAGCTCGTCTCGGTGGTCAAGGACTTTTTCGCCTAAATCACGATCATCCCCCCGGAAGCATCCCCAAAGCCGGCTTTCGGGGGAATTTTATGAGAGGACAGCTTATGGATAATCTATTTGCCGGTCTTGGCTTTGCCCCTGCCGACATCCTCCTGCCTAAGGAAGGCACGGACATGGAAAAATGGGCAGTCATCGCCTGCGACCAGTTCACCTCACAGCCCGAATACTGGCAGGCTGTCGAAAAGGAAGCGGGAGCTTCCCCCTCCGCGTACCGCCTCATTCTTCCGGAAGCCCATTTGAACGCCCCGGATGTTGATGAACGCATCGCCCGTATCAACGCCAACATGGAGCAGTATCTGAATGACGGGGTCTTCCGCTGCTTTGAGGACGCGCTGATCTACACCGAACGCACCCAGACAGACGGAAAGATCCGCCACGGCCTTATCGGCAAGGTCGATCTTGACTGCTATGATTTTACGCCCGGAAGCGGCGCACTTATCCGTGCGACCGAAGGGACGGTGCTTGACCGCATTCCTCCGCGGGTGCGTGTCAGAAAGGACGCCCCCATCGAGCTGCCTCATATCATGGTGCTGATCGACGATCCCGAACGGACGGTGATCGAGCCGCTTTCCGCCGCCGTTTCCGACATGACCCTGCTGTATGATTTTGATCTGATGCAGGGCGGCGGCCATATCAGGGGCTGGCTGCTTGATGATGCGCAGAAGGCGGCCGCTGCGGCGGCGCTTTCCACATTAAGCTCTCCGGAGGTGCAGGAGAAGAAATACGGCATAAAGGATGCCGCACCTCTTCTTTACGCAATGGGCGACGGCAACCACTCTCTTGCCACCGCGAAGCAGTGCTTTGAGGATCTGAAGGCCCGTCTCGGTGATGCGGCCTATGCCTCTCCCGCAAGATATGCGCTCGTCGAGCTGGTCAACAACCATGATGACGCGCTGCAGTTTGAACCGATCCACCGGGTCGTCTTCGGGACCGAGCCCGAAGCCATCATCGCCGACCTCTTCGCCGCCTTCCCCGGCGCCCATGACGGCATCGGTGAGGGACATGTGATCGAATACCTCTTCAGCGGACAGCACGGCTTCGTAACGATCCCGGACCCGGTGAAGCAGCTGCCGGTCGGAACGCTCCAGGCTTTCCTTGATGACTATCTCCGTCAGCATGAGGGCTGCACCGTGGATTACATTCACGATGATGACGAGGTCGAGCGTCTGTCCATGCAGAGCGGAGCCGTCGGCTTTAAGCTCCCTGCCATGGGAAAGGACCAGCTCTTTAAGACCGTCATGGCGGACGGCGTTCTGCCGCGCAAGACCTTCTCCATGGGTCATGCCAGAGACAAGCGCTACTATCTCGAGGCCCGGAAGATCCGGTAATCGCCGCGATTGATTTGACAGCCTCCCTGTTCCATGCTATAAGCATGGCAGAGGGGCTGTTTGTTTGCCCGAAAGGAGCCTTATGGAACCGAAATATCTGCTTTATCTTCCGCTCATCCTGATCAGCTATGCCGTCGGAAGTCTCAGCATGGCCTATTTTCTGTCGCAGCGAAGGGGATTTGACATCCGCAACGAGGGGTCGGGCAATATGGGCGCTTCAAACGCCATGGTCACCATGGGCTGGGGCGCCGGCATCCTGACCGCGTTCTGTGATATCGGCAAGGCAGCGCTCTGCGTCTTTGCGGCAAAATGGCTGCTTGGCGGCACACTGCCCTTTGCCGGCGCCGTTGCCGGCGTTTCGGCCGTGCTCGGGCACATTTTTCCCTTCTATCTGCATTTCAGGGGCGGAAAGGGGCTCGCCAGCTTTCTGGGCATGACCCTCGGTCTGAACTGGCAGGTCTTTCTTGCCGCCTGCGTGCTGATCGTGCTGATCACGGTGATCACCGACTATATCGTCTATGCCACGGTCACAACGGCTGTTGCCGTTCCGATCGCTCTCGGCATCATGGCCCGCCAGCCGCTTCTTTCCGTTATTTTATTTATCGCTACGGCGGTCATGCTCGTTAAGCACAAGGAAAATTATAAGCGTCTGCGTGAAGGCACCGAAATCGGCCTGCTTCGCGCGGGCAAAGGAGAAGGCAGGGTCAAATGAAGCTCTGCCGGTCGATCGCAAATGACTGATAACCGAACACTTTCCGCAGCCTATCCGGCCGGCGGGCTGAGCGACGCCGAAGCGGCGGCGCGAAAGGCCCGGGGCCTTGTCAATACACCGGTAAAGCCGCCCTCCAAGTCGGTCCCCCAAATCATTTTCACCAATGTTTTTACCTATTTCAATTTTGTCTACACGGTATTTGCCATACTGTTGCTTTCCATCGGCTCCTACCGGGATCTCGGCTTTATGGGGGTCATTATCGGCAACACCCTGATCGGAATATTCCAGGAGCTGCATGCAAAAAAAATACTTGACAAGCTGAACGTGATGCACGCACCGACGGCCCTCGTCCTTCGAAACGGAGAAAAGAAGCGTCTGAAAACGGCGGAGCTCGTGCAGGATGACCTTGTTTTTTTTCAGGCCGGCGATCAGGTCCCTGCGGACGCCGTCGTTACGGACGGAACCGCCTCGCTGAACGAATCCCTTCTCACGGGCGAAGCGGACGAGATCCGGAAGCAGCCCGGCGATGAGCTCATGTCGGGCAGCTTTGTCATCTCCGGTGCAGTCAAGGCGCGTCTGACCCGGGTCGGAGCAGAGTCTTACATTTCCGGACTGACGCTTAAGGCCAAAGCCATCAAGGGCGGGGAGGATTCGCTGATCGTCCGCTCGCTGAGCCGCCTGGTCAAGATCATGGGGTTCGTCATCGTTCCTGTCGGCGCCGCGCTTTTCCTGAGGCACCTGAGCTTTCTTGATCGCACCTCCAATATGCGCTCCGTCATCGCTGCGGTCATGGGAATGATCCCCGAAGGGCTCTTCCTCCTTGCCAGCATCACGCTCGCCGTCAGCAGCGCGCGCCTTGCCCGGAACAAGGTCATGATCCATAACATGAAATGCATCGAGACGCTTGCCCGCGTGGACGTTCTGTGCGTGGACAAGACCGGGACCATCACCGAGCCGGACATGACGGTCGCGGGCTTCCATGCCGTAAGCGGAACACCGGAGGCATTCTTTTCTCTTCTTTCCGACTTTGCCGCGGTCCAGGCCGCCGACAATATCACCATGCAGGCGCTCAAGGCCTATTTCACCGCACAGACCGGACAGAAGGCGGTCCGCGTCTACGGCTTTTCCTCACGGCTCAAATACAGCGGCGTCCGTTTTCCGGATGCCTCCTATGTCCTCGGCGCACCGGAATTTCTCCTGAAAGAGCAGTATGAATCCTTTCGCGGAGAGATCGAAGAGCAGGAGAAAAAGGGGTTCCGGGTGTTGGCCTTCGGTAAGACCTGCGCCATCCCGGACGGCAGGGAATTGACGGCCCCGGTCCGTCTTATCGGCCTTGTCATGCTGACGAATGCCATCCGAAAAAGCGCTCCCGCGACCTTCCGGTTCTTTGCGGAGCAGGGAGTTGCCATCAAGGTCATTTCCGGTGACAACCCGGTCACTGTCAGCCGCATAGCCGGGCGTGCCGGCATCCCCGGCGCCGAAAGCTTTGTCGATGCGTCGGAATTTAAGACCGACGAGGAAGCGGCGGCAGCCATCTTGAAATATACCGTTTTCGGCCGCGTTTCCCCCGAGCAGAAAAAGCTCTTTGTTGCCGCCCTGAGGGCAGCCGGTCACATCGTTGCCATGACCGGAGACGGCGTCAACGACATTCTTGCCATGAAGGAAGCCGACTGCTCGGTCGCCATGGCCGCAGGAAGCGACGCGGCGGTTCAGGCGTCACAGTTGGTCCTGCTGGAATCCGATTTTTCGAAAATGCCGGCAGTCGTGGATGAAGGCCGAAGGGTCGTCAACAATCTCGAACGCTCCGGCAGCTTCTATCTGGTCAAAAACATTTTTTCTCTCCTGATCGCGCTTTTTGCCATCCTGTTCGGCTTTTCCTATCCGTTACTGCCGCTGCAGATCACGCTGATCGGCGCTTTCACGATCGGTCTGCCGTCCTTTTTCCTGGCGCAGGCGCCGAACAAGGAGCTGATCCGCGGGGATTTTCTGAAAAATGTCTTTCACAAGGCACTGCCCGGCGGCGTCGCGGATGCCGTCACTGTCATCCCTCTGGTGCTGATCGCGCGGTGGTGCGGGCTGCCGCAAGCGGAGATCCGCACCGCCGTGACCTTGACCGTTGCCGCGATCGGTATGCTGATCCACTACGGGATCGCGTCTCCCCTCGACCGCTACAAACGGCTCGTTTTTCTGCTGTGCGGCGCCGGTCTTCTTGCCTCGGTCTTCTTCCTGCACACGCTGCTCGAGCTCGTTCCGCTCTCCCTTCCTGCCGCGCTCCTTTCGGCCGGAGCCTTCCTCGCTGCCGTTCCGGTCTATCTGCTCTTAAAAAGGCGTCTGAGCCGGCGCGTATAGGCGCTGCCCCCGCATAGACGAAGCCGCGCACCGCAGCCGGCGCAGCAGCACGAAACGAAGCGGTGGCTCGCTTTTCGCACGGCAAGGCCGCACAAGAAAGGGGCTGTCGCAATAGTAAAAGTTTTTAATGACTTTTTACTGGGCGGCAACCCTCTTTTTAATGCAGAATCTTCCGGAATCATTAAGATATCGGAAGATTTTCTCTTTTATCGAAACACCAAACAGACATCCCTTCCGGCATATCTTTCTTTATTGATTCTGTTTTGAACTATCAAAAATTTAAGCGCTTTTCAGTGCAAAAAGATGGGTTCCCATACGCCCCGACTGAATCTTGCAATGGAGCTTGTTGATATTTCTCCCCATCGCAAGAAGGATGCTTTCTGCCAATGCGTTTTTCTTTCCACGGTATAGATATCTCCGAAAGTTCATGTCTTCTTTTACATCGGCAAATGAACCTTCAGCCTGAATGC
>JAZRYN010000247.1:0-4682 GCA_045600745.1 Lachnospiraceae bacterium | reverse complement strand
CGGAGGTCGCCTTCCACAAGGTAATCCTTGTCGATGCACTCACGGAGCTTTGCTTCATCCTCTTCGCTCAGATCCTTGACGCGGGTGTCGGGATTGACACCTGTCTTCTCGAGAATTTTCTTTGCGCTTGTTCTGCCGATTCCGTAGACATAAGTAAGACCGATTTCGATTCTTTTGTCCTTAGGCAGGTCAACGCCGGCTATACGTGCCATACTATTTTTTCCTTTCGTTTCTTCCCGCGTTCATTCCGGAAACTTTTTCCCGCCGGACGCCCTTTCAAGCGTGCCGGCCTTAGGTTGCCGACGGGGAGTCCTCGGTGACGCCGGGAGCATTTTTTCGGGCTGTGCCCGTTTTTGATGTTTTCTCGCACCGGTTTCCGGTGCTTTTATCGGTGATTAACCCTGACGCTGCTTATGCTTGGGGTTTTCACAGATAACCATGACTTTACCTTTGCGCTTGATGACTTTGCACTTTTCGCACATAGGCTTCACGGAAGGTCTGACTTTCATTTGTGATTACCTCCTACTTGCTTCTCCATGTGATTCTGCCGCGTGTCACGTCATAGGGTGACATCTGCACCGTGACCTTGTCGCCGGGAAGGATCCTGATAAAGTTCATTCTCAGTTTTCCGGAGATGTGGGCCAGGATGATATGACCGCCGCCGATATCCACTCTGAATGTTGTGTTGGGCAGGGACTCAACGACCGTGCCCTCGAGTACTATTACGTCGTCTTTTGCCAAATTTAATCCCTCCAAAAGGTTGTCTTGTGATCAAATGTCGTCTGCCATTGTGAGAATTTCAGGTTCACCATCCGTGATGAGGATGGTGTTTTCGTAATGCGCGGAAAGGCTGCTGTCGGCGGTGACTACCGTCCAATCGTTGGCCAGGACCCGCACCTCGTAGCTGCCGATGTTCACCATCGGCTCTACCGCGATGGTCATGCCTCTAACCAGTCTCGGGTTTCCGAATCTGCCCAGAATACGTCTGTCCGGCTTGTAGTTCGGGACCTCGGGGGCTTCATGCAGCTCCCGTCCCACGCCGTGTCCCACGTAATCGCGTACCACGGAATAGCCGAAACTCTCCACGTATTCCTGGATGGCTGCGCCGATATCGTTGATCCGATATCCTTCCTTCGCGAACCGGATGCCCTCAAAGAAGCTCTGCCGAGTGACCTCGATCAGTTTTTTCGCCTCTTCGCTGACCTCACCGCAGGGGAAGGTCCCGGCACAGTCCCCGACGAATCCCATATAGGTGGCTCCCACATCCAGAGACACGATATCTCCGTTGTGGATCACCCTTTTCCCGGGGATCCCGTGGATGACCTCTTCGTTGACCGATACGCAGGCATTGCCCGGAAAACCTCCGTATTGATAGAAGGTGGGCTTTGCTCCGCTCTTTACGATATAGTCATGAACACACTTGTCGATCTGCTTGGTGGTAACGCCGTCCGCCACTGCCTGCCGCGCGATGGTGCGGGCTCCGGCGGTGATGGCTCCGGCCTTTCGCATCAGCTCGATCTCTCTCGTTGATTTGATGGTGATCGGGTCGGACATTACAGACTCAGTACCTTTCTGATCTCGGCGGTGGTCGCCTCGATCGTAGGCTGATTCTCGATGACCCTGAGCTTGTTTCTGCTTTCGTAGAATTTCTTCAGGGGTTCCGTATCACGATGGAATACTTTCAGACGGGATTTCACTGTTTCGGGAGCGTCATCCTTCCGGATCGTCAGCTCTCCTCCGCAGAAATCACAAATACCTTCCTGTTTGGGAGGGTTGGATACGATGTGGAACGTCTGGCTGCAATTCTTGCAGGTCCTTCTGCCACTCATACGGTTCACGATGACCTCATCCTCGATCTCAATGGACAGTGCCCAGTCGATCTCGATGCCCAGCTCCTCCATAGCTTCTGCCTGGGGGATGGTCCTGGGAAATCCGTCAAGGATATAACCTTTTTCGCAGTCGGGCTTTGCAAGTCTGTCTCTGACGATGTCGATGATCACGGTGTCAGGGACGAGATTGCCCGCATCCACATACGCTTTTGCCTGTAATCCCACCGGTGTCCCTTCGCGCATTGCTGCGCGAAGGATATTGCCGGTAGAAATCGTCGGAATGCCTAATTCTCTGCTTATGATCTCCGCCTGAGTGCCCTTTCCGGCACCCGGTGCGCCGAGAAATATGATCCTCATAAGACTTTGCCTCAATCAAGGAAGCCCTTGTAATTGCGCATCATCAGCTGAGCCTCGAGGGCACGCACGGTCTCAAGCGCAACACCGACTGCGATGATAATGGAGGTACCGCCCATGGAAAGGCCGGTGAGAGAAGAAAGCGACTTGTTGAAATGGGAAAGAAGAATGGGGACAACCGCGATGATGCCCAGATAGATGGCGCCGAACAGGGTGATCCTGTTCAGAACCTTCTGGATGAACTCGCTGGTGGGCTTGCCTGCACGGTAGCCCGGAATGAATCCGCCGTTCTTTTTCAGGTTGTTTGCCACTTCGATCGGATTGAACTGGATGGTGGAATAGAAGTAAGCAAAGGAGATGATCAGCAGGAAGTAGATGATCGCGTAGGTAATGGAGCTGGTATCAAACACGCGCAGTACCCAGGAGGTCTCCGCGGTCTTTCCCGTGAATGCGGCGATGGTCGCGGGGATGGATGCGATGGACTGTGCGAAGATCACGGGCAGAACGCCGGACATATTGACCTTCATGGGAAGGTGTGTGTTCTGGCCGCCGTACATCTTGCGTCCCACAACTCTCTTTGCATACTGGACGGGGATCCGGCGCTCCGCATCGTTCACGAATACGATCAGAACGATCAGAACGATCGCACCGAGGTACATGAGCAGAGCCGCCCACCACTTCAGACTGCCGTTGATGATGTTGGTGAAGGTGGTGATGATGCTGACGGGGAGACGGGAGATGATGTTGGCAAACAGGATCGCGGAGATACCGTTTCCGATACCGAATTCGGTGATCTGCTCGCCCAGCCACATGATCAGCGCAGAACCGGAGGTCAGGGTCAGAATGATAACGATCGCTGCCCATGCGTTTCCGTTGGCCTCGCTCTGGAGCATACCGTAGTTCTTGATGGGCATGTAGTATGCAAAGCCCTGGAGCAGACCGATGCCGACCGTGGAGTAACGGGTGATGGCGGCGATTTTTTTCTTTCCCTCTTCGCCCTCTTCCTTGCTCATTCTCTCCAGCGCGGGGATCGCGATGCAAAGCAGCTGGATAATAATGGAAGCGTTGATGTAGGGCTGGATGGACAGAGCGAAGATCGTCGCCTGAGAAAGCGCGCTGCCGCTCATGACGTTGAGCATGCCGAGAACGGTGTTCTGCTGGCTCATGAAGTATGCCTGCAGGTTCGCCGTGTCAACGTACGGAACGGGGATCGCATTACCGAGTCTGTAGAGGAGCAGGACCACAAGAGTGAAAAGGATCTTCTTCTTGAGCTCGGGTACCTTCCACGCGTTCTTCAGTGTTTCGATCACTTAGATCACCTCTGCCTTTCCGCCGGCCGCTTCGATCTTCTCTTTCGCGGTTTCGGAGAAAGCAGCAGCATTGACTGTGAGCTTCTTGGTGATTTCACCATTCCCGAGAATTTTTACACCGTATTCGCACTTGGAGAGGATGCCCGCATCCAGCAGTGCCTGTGCGTCAACGACTGCGCCGTCCTCAAACTTGTTGAGTGCGGAAACGTTGATGGACTCCAGGGGCTTTGCGAAGATATTGTGGAAGCCTCTCTTCGGGATACGACGTGCCAAAGGCATCTGACCGCCTTCGAAACCGATGCGGGTACCGCCGCCGCTGCGGGCCTTCTGGCCTTTATGTGCGCGGCCGGCAGTTTTGCCGTTGCCGGTTGCATGGCCTCTACCCTTGCGCTTGTCGACGTGGGTGGAGCCGGGGACGGGAGAAAGATCATTAATATACATTCTCAATGCCCTCCTTATTCTTCTGTTACCTGAAGCAGATAGCCGATCTTGGCGATCTTGCCGCGGGTCTGGGGGTTGTCGGGCTGTACGGTCTCGTTGCCGATCTTGTGCAGACCGAGGGAGTTTGCGGTTGCAATGTGCTTGTCAAGTCTGCCGTTCAGGCTCTTGACCAGCTTAATCTTGAGATTAGCCATGTTCTGTCCTCCTTAACCCTGAACTTCTTCAGGAGTCTTGCCTCTGATTTCGGCAACCTGAGCTGCGTCACGGAGAGACTTGAGGCCTTCCATCGTTGCTGCGACAACGTTCGCGGGATTGTTGGTGCGCAGGCACTTGGTACGGATGTTCTTGATTCCGGCTGCCTCAACGACTGCACGGACGCCGCCGCCGGCGATCACGCCGGTGCCTTCGGGTGCGGGCTTGAGGAGAACGCGGCCGGCGCCGAACTCACCTACCACCTCGTGGGGGATGGTGGTTCCGCTGAGGGTAACGGTCACGATGTTCTTCTTGGCGTCTTCCAGCCCCTTGCGGATCGCTTCGGAAACTTCGCTTGCCTTGCCCATGCCGAAGCCGACGCGGCCTTTGCCGTCACCGACGACGCACAGTGCGGAGAACTTCGCGATACGACCGCCCTTGACCGTCTTGCTGACACGGTTGAGGGAAACTACCTTCTCGATGAACTCGGGAGCAGCCTCTTCTCTGGGACGGCGCTCTCTTTTGTCATTATTGTAAGCCATATTTGTATCCCCCT
>JAZRYN010000246.1:0-4037 GCA_045600745.1 Lachnospiraceae bacterium | reverse complement strand
CAGGTCGCAGACAAGGGCGCGGCGGCGCTCGTGGTGGAGCATGAGGTCGAGGTGACCGGCGGTATCACGGTGGTACGCGTGGAAAATGCCCGCCTCGCGCTCGCGGAGCTGAGCTCGGCGCATTTCGGGCACCCGACGCGCAGGATGACCTGCATCGGCGTGACCGGTACCAAGGGCAAGACCACGGTAACTCACATGATCGTCAGCATCCTGAAGGCCGCCGGAAGGACCCCCGGTCTTATCGGGACCAACGGGGTAAGGATCGGCGATACGCATTATGATACGACACTGACGACGCCGGAATCCTACACCCTGCAGTATTATGCGGCCAAAATGGTCGAGGCGGGGGTGGACAGCGTGGTGATGGAGGTCTCCTCCTCCGGACTGAAATTCCACCGCGTGGACGGGATATCCTTTGATTATGGGGTGTTTACCAATCTGAGTCCGGATCATATCGGCGGACTGGAGCACCCGGACTTTGCCGACTACCGCGCATCTAAGGCGATGCTGTTCAGACGCTGCAAGGAGGGCGTCCTGAATGCGGATGATGAGAACTTCCTCGCCATGGTGAAGGAGGCGACCTGCAAGGTCGTGACCTACGGGGCGGATCCCGCCGATGATTACCGGCTGACCGAGGTAAAATACGAAAAGAGAAATGACAAGCTGGGCTGCGACGTCAAGGCTGACGGCGTAAATCATCTGGAATTCTTCGCCGATATGCCCGGACTGTTTAATGTATATAATGCCATGGCGGCAGCCGTGACGGCGGACCGCATGGGCATTTCCGGCGAGGCGATCAGGCAGGGACTTTCCGACGTGAAGGTCGACGGCCGCATGGAAGAGGTCTACGCGAACGGTGATTTCTCGATCATCGTGGACTATGCGCACAACGGCCTTTCGGCCAGAACGCTGCTGGAGACGCTGCGCAGCTACAAGCCGAAGCGCTTGGTCGTTGTTTTCGGCTGCGGAGGGAACCGCGATCCTCACCGCCGCTACGAGATGGGAGCGGCAGCCGGAAAATACGCGGATCTGTCGATCATTACCGAGGATAATTCCCGCTTTGAGAAGGTCGAAGATATCATCCGGGACATCCATATCGGCTTTGACCCGACCGGAGCCGCCTGCGTGGACATTCCGGACCGCAGACAGGCCATCCGCTATGCGGTCAGTCATGCGGAAAAGGGCGGTATCATTGCCGTCATCGGCAAGGGCCATGAGGATTATCAGGAGATCGAGGGCGTGCGCCACCATTTCTCCGACAAGGAGGAGATCCTCGAAGCCGTCAAGCTCCTGTTCGGCGAAAACTGAAGAAGGCCCGGAGAGCTTATTTCGGGCACGGTAAGTCTTATCTGTCATCCCGGACGATGAGCCGAAGGATCTTCTGGATCAGCAGGAGCCTTCGGCTTCGCCTTCCTGTGGCGGCATTTGCCCGGAATGATGCGGAATATAAGGAAAGTGAAAGAAAATGATGGAATACTCTCTCAGAGAGATCACTGAAATAACAGGCGGAAGGCTCCTTTACGGAGATCCGGAGGCTTTGGTGCACCATGTCACCTTTGATTCACGCAGCATGCAGGGGGACGATCTTTTCGTACCCGTGATCGGAGAACGCACGGACGGACACCGCTTTATCAAGTCGGCCTTTGCCGCTGGGGCTTCCGCATCCCTGACTTCCCGGGCCGATGCCGCGCCGGAAGAGGAACGGGAGATAACAGCGTCAGACCCGGCAAGCTGCGGACACGGCTGTATCCTGGTCGAGGACACCGTGGCGGCGCTGCAGCAGCTCGGAAGGTACCGCAGAGAGCATGAGCTGAAAATGCCGTTTGTCGGGATCACCGGAAGCGTCGGGAAGACGACGACCCGTGAAATGACCATGACGGCGCTTTCCGCGGCGGGGACGGTGACCGGCTCGCTGAAAAACATGAACAGTCAGCTCGGCGTTCCGGTAACGCTCTGCCACATGGATGAAACGGCAGATTATGCCGTGGCGGAGATGGGCATCAGCATTCCCGGCGAAATGGACCGTCTTGCTTTCATGGTACAGCCGGAGCTTGCGATAGTGACCAATATCGGCGTGGCCCACATTGAGACGCTCGGCAGCCGAGAGGGCATTTGCCGGGAGAAAATGAAGATCACGGATAGACTTCCGGAAAGCGGCTTTGCGGTCTTAAATGCCGATGAGCCGCTGCTCCTTGCCTATAAAGAACAGAAACGCTTCCGGACGCTATATTACGGACTCGGACCGGACGCGGAGGTGACGGCCTCCGATATCATTTACGGAGACGGCGTATCCTTCACCGCGCATTTGCCGGAATGGCTTGCCGGAGCCAAAAAGGAGATCCCCGTCCGGCTGTCTGTGCCGGGTGAGCATCATGTCATGGATGCCCTGGCGGCCCTGTCTGCCGCGGCGATCCTCGGGGCAGCCCCGGAGGAGGCGGCTTGGGCGCTGGCGTCGTTCGGCGGCTTTACGCGCCGCTGGGAGCGGGTAAACATCGGAAAAATGCTGCTGATCGACGATTCTTACAATGCCAATCCGGTCTCCATGCAGGCGTCGCTGGTCTCCTTTGCCGGACTGCAGGCGGACAGGAAAATAGCTGTGATCGCGGATATGCTTGAACTCGGCCCTGACGGCCCCGCCATGCACCGCGAAACGGGACGCTTTGCGGCGGCACTTCCGATCGATATTTTTATCACGTTAGGAGACAGTATGACAGAAGCGGACCGAGAGCTGACGAAAGCCGGAAAGACGGTCCGGCATGCCGCGACGGCGGACGAGGCGGCGGATGCCGTACGGGAATATGCTTCGGGAAGCTGTGCCGTGCTTCTTAAGGGCTCTCATTCCATGGGCCTCGACCGTGTGCGCGAGCGTCTGCAGCAGTGTTAAGGCCCGATGCCGGAAGAGGCGGACAGTAAAGGAAATGTATGGCGGAATATGCAGACATCATCGTGAATATTTCCCGGGACGAGGTCGATAAAACGTTCCAGTACCGCATCCCCGACGAGCTTCGGGATGCGGTCACGCTCGGGACGGGCGTAGAGATCCCTTTTCATAACCGACCGAAGATAAACGGCTATGTCGTCGGTCTTTCAAACGAACCGAAGATCGACGAATCACGGATCAAAAGCATAAGCGGTCTGGCCGGGCGCTCCGTGGCCGTAAACGACCGGATGATGGCGCTTGCGGCATGGATGAAGGAAAGGTACGGCTGCACCTACAATCAGGCGTTAAAGACCGTGCTTCCGGCGAAAGCGGCGGTAAAAAAGGGAAAGACCCGCGTCGTCTCCGTAGAGCTTCCTCCGGAGACCGAACGGGCAGCTTATGTGCCGGCGGCGCTGACAAGGGCGCAGCAGGAAGCGGTGCGCGGGATAACGGAAGAGCAGAAGGGGGAAAACCGCCCCTGCCTTTTGTACGGGGTAACCGGAAGCGGCAAAACAGAGGTCTATATGGAGCTGATCCGCCGGTGCATGGAGGAGGGAAAGCAGGCGATATTGCTGATTCCCGAGATCGCGCTGACCTATCAGAACCTGAAACGCTTTTTTCTTCGCTTCGGGGAACGTGTCGGGGTGATCAATTCCCGCCAGTCGGCAGGGGAAAAATATGAAACGGTCAGTAAGGCCCGCGAAGGCGCCATCGATCTGGTGATCGGCCCGCGTTCGGCTCTGTTCGTGCCTTTTCCGAGGCTCGGCCTGATCATCATTGACGAGGAGCACGAGCATGCCTATGCCAGCGATCTGACGCCCCGCTACCATGCGCGCGAGGCAGCGGAAAAGCTGTGCGCCCTTTCCGGCGCGTCGCTTCTTCTCGGCAGTGCGACCCCTTCCCTCCAGAGCTTTTCCCGTGCGGAAAACGGCACTTACCGGCTGTTCCGCCTTCCGCAAAGAGCGGTGGCGGGCGCTTCGATGGCGAAGGTGAGCGTGGTGGACCTGCGCCGGGAGCTTGCAGAGGGCAACAAGAGCATTTTCAGCCGGCTTCTTGCGGAAAAGATCGAGGACAGGCTGGAAGCGAAGGAACAGACCATCCTGTTCCTGAACCGCCG
>JAZRYN010000245.1:0-6960 GCA_045600745.1 Lachnospiraceae bacterium | reverse complement strand
AAAAAATCAAACTGGTGGATTATTTTGGCGGAGCCTACGGTGTGTATCAGGCTTCGGATAGAGAATTGATAAAAAGCGGGATCAGGCCAAGATAAGCGTTCAGCTGGGCATAGTGGATCTGCTGCGTGTTGACGCTCGCCTGATAGCCGGCCCAGCGCTTGAAGTACCCGTTTTCCGCGCCGGAGGCCTTGATGGTCTCGATCATTTCGATGCCGGCGATCGTTGCCGAGGACAGCTTGGCGGAATCGCGCATGGCCACGCGGGTGACGTTGATGCGCTTCCGGGAGATGAGCCGGGAGACGAGGGCGTTGGCGGCGAGAGACGTCAGCCCGATGACGGTCAGGATGATGTTGTAGCGCAGCATGACGACCAGATAGAATACCATCATGACTGCATTAAGAAGCAGCGGAGCGAAGGTGCCGATCAGGGTGTTGGCAATGGTGGCGTTGGCGCCCTGCCGTCCCTGGATATCTCCCGCCATGCGCTGGGAGTAGAATTTCATCGGCAGCTTCAGCACCTTCCACATATAGGTGGAATTGCCGACAGCCGCCATCTTCCCGTTGATGCGCAGCGAATAGACGGCCTGCAGGGCCGACATGATGATCTGAACAAGATTAAAGCCGGCCAGAAAAAGCAGGAAGGGCGTGACCCAGGCCGGGTCCTTCCCGTTCAGCAGGTGGTCGAGAAATACGCGGGAGAAGGCGGGCTGCACAAAGCCAAGGAGCGCGGAGACGATGCCGGTCAGTACCGTAAAGGCAATGGCAGGCCCGGTTCCCTTAAGGCGCTTTGCCGCAAAGGCAAGCATGCTCTTTGGCTTCCCGGAGGGAACGAAGCCTTCGGCGGGGGCAAATTGCAGACAGATGCCGGTAAAGGCCTCGTCAAAGGCCTCCATGGAAACGCTGTAGGCGCCCTTTGCCGGATCGTTCAGATAGGCCTTGCCTCCCTTAAATCCGTCAAGCACGACAAAGTGATTGAAATTCCAGTGGATGATGCAGGGAAAGTGTCCCTGCGCCTTCAGGGCCTCCGGCTCGTACCGGTATCCCTTGGCCGTCATGCCGTAGTACCTGGCGGCCTTCAGGACGTTCCGGGCGTTGGAGCCGTCCCGGGATACACCGCAGTCCTCCCGTACCTGTTCGAGGGGGATCCATTTGTTGTAATAAGCTAAGATCATGCAGAGGCTCGCGGCGCCGCATTCGAGCGCTTCAAGCTGCATGACGACAGGGACCTTGGCAACGCCTTTCGTGATCGGCTGTTTGATTTTTTCTGCCATGAAAGTGCCCTCAATTCAAAATAAAGGATAACGGCTTGATGCTTTCGATGACGACAGCTCCGCTATATATTCCGTCGGGGACAGGCTGCGTGGTCTCGACGGGGCAGACATAAAGCGCGCCATCCTGCGAGACCCCGGCGATCGTGCCTTCGTAATCGCCGAACTTAACGGTCATCCCGACCTGAACGGAGGAAGAGATCTCCCTGTCGATCAGGCAGACGGCAGAGCCGTTTTCCACCCGGATGTCTGCCTCGGCGGTGCTGTCGATGCGGCCGAATATGCTCCATATGCAGACGCCCGCAAGCAGCAGGACGACGCTGACGAGCAAAAGCCATACGCCCGGATTGGCCACCTGAATGTAATCGTCAAGGCTTTCGGGGGATTTGACCTTCTCCAGACTCTTTTTCCGGAAGATTTCTTCATTCATTTCAGAGTTCTCCTCGTTGTGACTGTATTTCGCTATTATAAGAACTTGCGCGCGGTGCAGCACCACAGTATTAGTTTACCATAAAACTTGCGCAAAAGCGCAGCAGATATTTTTGCAATTTGACACGTTCCCGGGCATCGACCCGTCGTCACAGGATCCTTCTTCCGCGCACGAATTTGGCGCAGATGCGGTCCTTGTCGGCACGTAGATAGACGCTTCGTTCGAGCCTCTCGGCAATGTTTAGCTCCTGCGGATGCGATTCAAGATCGTCCTCAAGGACGACCGCATCCATTTCATAGCCGGCGTCAAAGGAACCGACCTTTCCGAAGAAGGAGCCGCCGGAAAGCGTTGCCAGATAAAAGGCCTCCGGGAAGGTGAGTGGTCTTGCCGTCTCATCCACATAACGGGTATAGAGCTTGGAAACGGCAACGGCTGCGCGGATCTCTCCGAAAATGGACTCGCTTTCGCCTGCGGCGACGTCGCTCCCCAGACCGATATGGAGCCCTTTGTCCAGATAACGGCGTATCGGGGCGATCCCGCTGGAAAGGTTCATGTTGGAGGAAGGGCAGTGCGCAATGTAGACTCCGTTTTCCTTCATCAGCTCCACTTCTTTTTCTGTGGAATAGATGCAATGAGCCATGATGGTCCTTGCGTGCTTTCCGAAAAGGTCGAAGCGGGCATAACCGTCGCCGTAGAATTCGCTTTCCGGCATAAGAGAGCGCACCAGCTCGACCTCGCCCGGGTTCTCGGAGAGATGCGACTGGATGGGGATATCGTAGGTGTGAACGATCTCCCTCAGCTCACCTAAAAGGGCATTGGAGCAGCTCGGAATGAAGCGCGGCGTCAGGATCGGAGCCGTGCGCTCGTACCTGCCCGCTGTTTCGTTGATCCAGCCGAAGGTGTTGTAGGCCGACAGGTCTGCGGAGGCGTCCAGTATCTGCTCCGGCGCGTCCCGGTCCATATTGACCTTGCCGACATAGCTGACTAACCCCGTTTTTTCCATTTCATCCATCAGAATAACGGTGGATGCGCGGTGCATGGTGGCGAAGATCGACGCGCGGGTCGTGGCGGAACGCTTCATTGCTTCGGCAAACAGGGAATAGGCCCGCCGCGCATATTCGGGATCCGCGTAGCGCGCCTCTTCCGTGAAGGTGTATTTTTTCAGCCATTCCAGCAGCTCCTCATCCATGTGCATCCCGCGGAAGGCAAACTGCGGAGCGTGCAGATGAAGATCGACCATGCCGGGAATGATCAGCCGGCCGGAAAAATCGAGGAGCTTAAGGCCGCGGAACTGTTCGGGAAGCTGCGGGAAAACGCCCCGGGATACCCCGTTTTCACAGATCAGATAACTGTCCGGACAGGTCTTCAGTCTTTTTGAATCGGCACTGCAGGCAAAATCGCCCTTGATGATATAACTTGAATCCATGTGCATCCTCTCTCCGCCGGCTCTTTTTCTTTTCCGCGGGTCTGCTGAACGGGCCGCTTAAACGGTGATCATCAGGTTGTTGGTCTCCAGTATGTTCATGTAGTTCATTTCTTTCGATATCTTGCTGACGATCCGCAGGCCCACGCAGCGCTCGCGGCTCTGCTGCTGCAGCTCGCTGCAGCATTTCATGACATTGAAGCCGGGGCAGTTATCCTGGATCCGGATCTTCATATCACCGTTATCACAGGTGATCCAGATGTGGATGATCGGCTCGCGCCTGCATCGGGGGAAGCCGTGCTCGATCACGTTCATGGCCAGTTCTTCGAGTGCCAGCTGCGTAAAGAAGGAGCGGCGGGGATCGATACCGTGGTCACGGCAGAAGCCGCCCACGACATCCAGCAGAGCGGTGACGTCCTCCGCGTTTTTAACGGAAAGCTCGATATAATCCTCCGGCCGGAAGCCGAAGTCCGGAGCAAGACACAGCCAGTCGGCCGCTTTCTTAGGAAAGGCGCCGTTATAATGCCTGACCAGAAACAGCAGGATGATGATGTTCATCGCTTCACTGACCGGGAGCGCCCACCACAAGCCGTCCGTTCCGAAGAAGTAACCGAGAACGGCCGAAGCAAGCACGATAAGGATCAGCCGGTTGAGACAAGACAGAATGTCCACCAGCCCGAAGCGTCTGGTGATGTTCATAAACGCGATAAAAAGGCCGTTAAAGGTCGCAAGCGGGATCATGATGCCAACGCAGCGGAGGGAGAGCGCAGCCATCGAAAGCACCTCCTCGGAGTCCCGGATAAAAGCGGCGGCAAGCGGCCTTGCGAAGATGACACAGATCGCTCCGAGAACGGTGGAAAACGCAACGGCGGCAAAGGAGAGCTCTGAGAGAGCCCGCAGGCCGTCACGGTCCCGCTGCCCGTACAGGAGCGCGCCGATGAGCAGCGCTGCGCCTGCCGTGCCGGCCGAATAGCTGATGAGGATATCCCTGATCTGATTGGTCACGGCGTAGGCGGACAGGGTAAGAGAGGTGCCGAGCAACAGAGAAAGAGCGTTCAGCAGGATGGGCTTTACCGTGCTGCAGATGCTGGAGATCGACTTTGAGCGTCCGAAAAGGAAAATGTTCTTCAGATCGGAGGTGAAAAGCTCAGCCGGCTTCAGTTTGAGGATGGCGTCATCGTGAAGGAAATACAGGATAAGCGGGATCAGGGAAAAATAATACGAAACAGCCGTGGCAATGCCGAAGCCGAACATCCCGCCGTGAAAAACAAATTCATTCAGCACATCGCCGGCCACATCGGCAGCAAACTGCAGAACGACGCTTGCCGTGATCTTTCGTTTTCCGTTTCCGAGCTGAACGATCGGAGAGAGCACCCCGAAGGTCACCATAGCCGGTACGCCGACGAAAAGCCCCTTCAAATAGCCCTCCGCCAGCTGAGAGACGCCGCCCGCCAGGCTTTCCTTTCCGTACATGAGAGAAAGGCGCCCGGCGCCGGAAAAGCCGAGCCCGGTCAGGAGCAGAGACACGATCAGGCCGATCTGGAAGACGCAGGAGAATACCCTTTGTGCGTGGTCGATGCTGCCTTTTCCGATATAGTTTGAGCAGACGAGCTGCATTCCGAGCCCCAGAAGGCCGCTGATAACGCTGACAAAGCTGAAAAACGGCCGGGCGAAGCTGACCGCCGCCATTCCCGGACTGCCGACGAAGTTCCCGATAAAGAAGGCGTCTGTCATAGACGCGGCGGAATTCATCAATTCGGTCAGGCAAAACATGAAAAAGGCACTGATGTACAGCTTTTTCAGCATGCTCCGGTTGCTTATGATCGTTCCTGTTTCCATACTTATGTGCCTTCCTGCTTCCCTTTTTCCCTTTTTCCCTGCGTATCGTTCTGCCTCCGGATGAGCTCATACGGCCGGATCCGCGCAGAACGCGAGGATGACGGAGGAGGCTGCCTCGGCAGCGCGGCGGAGGTTGCCCTCATAGTCCGCGGTGGCGTCCTCGTTGCCGTTATCGGAAACCGAACGCAGGATACCGAAATCCACACCGTTCATCAGGCAGACCTGGGCAATGGCGGCCCCTTCCATTTCTGCGGCAGCGGCGCCGAAGGTATTCCGGATAAAGGCGCTTTTTTCCGCGCTGTTTACGAACTGATCGCCGGTCGCGACCGTCCCTGTTTCGCTGGGGACGCCGACCGAAGCGGCGGCTCTCGCTAGGCCCTCCGTTATATACGGGGCGGCCGGAAGAAAAACCTTGTTGAGGCCAGAAATGAAGCCGAGAGGGTCGCCGATGCCGCTCGTGTCCATGTCATGCTGCACGGCCTTATCCGCGATCACGACGCCGGCTGCGGGCAGCTTGTCCGACAGATAGCCCGCCACGCCGGAGTTGATGATAAGCTCCGGATGATAGGCCATGATCATGGTCTGTGCACAGACCGCCGCATTTACCTTGCCGAGACCGGCCTTTGCCAGAATGATCTCCCTTCCTCCGATCCTGCCGCTCCGGAAAAGAATGCCGCTCAGGCACTCCTCCTTTTCTGTCTGCACGGAGGCAAGTATCCGTTCCATTTCCACGTCCATGGCGGCGATGATCCCGATCTTTTTCATAAGCCTTCTTCTCCCGGGCAGGGCGGATCTCCCTGACCCTGTTTTCTTTTTCTGCAAATTAAAAACCGGTTTTCCCGATTGCTTCTGAAATAATAGCAAGAGTGAAGGCTTTAGTCAAGAAATACAGGACAGCGGCGCCGCTTTTTAGCCGCTTTTTCCCGAAAAGAATGTCCGCTCTCGGTTGACCTTGCCCGGCAGTGGTTGTATAATCGGGCCATGGCTAAAAAACACTTCTTTAAGGATTTGAATAACTGGCTTTTGGCGCTGCTTGCGGCGGTTTTCCTGGGCGCCTGCGGAAATGTGCCTGCGGAAACGCCGGTGCAGACGCTTCCGGAGGAAACAGAACAGGAAAATACGACGCAGGAGGAAAGCCCCTCCGCGCCGGAGACGGAAAGCCCTGCGCAGACGGACCCCTCCGAAGAGACGGAAATGACCGGAACAGAGGAGACCCCGGACCCGGAGGAGGAAAAAAGGCTCATGGAGGCGCGGCTTTTCCGCTGGATCGAGGGCGAGGACGGAAGGACCTATTATGCGCACGCCGGCTCCGGCCACCCGATCAAGGGCTTCCGGGAGATCGGAGGCAAGACCTACTATTTCAGCGAAAAGGACGGCGCGATGGCAACGGGCTTTACCGAGATCGGAGGCAAGACCTACTGCTTTGACGTAAACGGCGCCATGCTGAGGAATACGAAGGTCAGCGGCTACAGCATCGATGAAAACGGCGTCTGCGCCATGGATCTTTCCGGCCGCTTCACGTTAACGGAATACAATCTGAATGCCTACTGCGATTCGCTGCTGGATAAAAACGGCCGCACGCCGGAAGCCATTTACAACTATGTCTGGAAGAACTTCCGCCAGAAGCCGAACGAACCGATCGGGAACCTGCTTGATCCGACCGAACATGAGATCGATCAGATGATCATCCGCTTCTTCAATGACGGCGGAGGGGCCTGCTGTGATTACAGCTATGCCACTCAGCGGCTTCTTGAACGTGCAGGGTATAGGAACGTGATCGTTCACTGCGACCCCAGGCAGTCCCGGCATCAATGGAACCTGGTCGAGATCAGCCCCGGGGTATGGCGTCACATGGACACTTTCCGGAAGGCGTACCGGCTCTTTTTGCTGACCGATGACGAGATCGCGGCGTATGATACCGATGACGTGCCTTACCGCTGGGACCGCTCCCGCTGGACCTCGACGACTTCCACGCGCACCGGCGGAGTTAATCCGGTAAAG
>JAZRYN010000244.1:0-3708 GCA_045600745.1 Lachnospiraceae bacterium | reverse complement strand
GGTCGAACTGATCGATCTCGGCATAGAGCACATAAAAGGCATAGGTATTCCAAAGGGTGGACAGGAATTTTCTCTGTCCCTCCTGAACAGCCTTGCCGGAGAAGCGGCTCGGCAGCCAGGGCGCACTGGCGGTATAGAAATACCAGCGGATCGCATCGGCGCCGTAGGTGTTCAGCGCCTCCATCGGATCGACCGCGTTGCCCTTCCATTTGGACATTTTGTTGCCGTTTTCATCCAGCACGAGGCCGAGCACGATCACGTTCTTAAAGGCGGGCTTGTTGAAAAGCAGCGTTGCCTCCGCGTGCAGCGAGTAGAACCAGCCGCGGGTCTGATCGACCGCTTCGGATATGAACTGGGCCGGAAATTCCTTCTCGAACAGCTCCTTATTTTCAAACGGATAATGCAGCTGTGCATAGGGCATGGCTCCGGAGTCGAACCAGCAGTCGATGACCTCGGGTACGCGCTTCATGGTCCCGCCGCAGTCCGGGCAGGGGATCGTTACCCCGTCGACGTAAGGGCGGTGAAGCTCGAGCTTTTCGGCCTCCGGGCGTCCGGACAGTGCGGCCAGCTCGCTGCGTGAGCCGATGCAGAGCTGCTTTCCGCAGTCCGGGCAGATCCAGACCGGGAGCGGAGTGCCCCAGTAGCGGTTCCGGGAGATCCCCCAGTCCTGAATATTCTCTAACCAGTTGCCGAAGCGGCCTTCGCCGATCGACGCCGGGATCCAGTTGATCTCGCGGTTGTTGCGGACCAGATCGTCCTTGACCGCCGTCATTTTGATAAACCATGATTCTCTGGCATAGTACAGAAGCGGCGTGCCGCAGCGCCAGCAGTGCGGATAGTCGTGCTCGGCCTTCGGCGAAGCAAATAAAATGCCCCGTTCCGCAAGGTCCTTTAAGACTTCGGGGTCGGCGCTGACCGCACCGGCGTCCGTTTCATGCTGTGTGGGCTTGCAGCGCATCCCCGCAAATCTGCCGGTCTCCGGCTTCATGCAGCCGTGCTCATCCACCATCTGTACAAAGGGCGCATCGTATTTCCGGCCTACCCGCGCGTCGTCCTCCCCGAATGCCGGGGCGATATGCACGATGCCGGTGCCGTCGGTCATGGTCACATAGCTGTCGCAGTAGACGAAAAAGGCCTTCTTGTGCTGCTTTTCCGCTTCCGAAGCCGCAAAATCATAGAGCGGTTCGTATTCCTTATATTCCAGTGCGCGGCCGGGGAAGGTCTCCCGTACCCGGTAGGCCGGCCTTCCTTCCTCCGCAAGGCCTCCAAGAACGCTGTCGAGCAGCGCCTGCGCCAGGATGTAGGTATAACCGTCCGCACATTCGACTTTGGCATACGTTTCATCCGGATTCACGCAGAGCGCGATGTTCGAGGGCAGCGTCCAGGGCGTCGTGGTCCATGCGAGGAAATACGCCTCCTCGTCCTTCAGCCGGAAGCGGACGATGGCCGTGCGGTCCTTGATCGTCTTGTAGCCCTGCGCCACCTCGTGCGAAGAAAGCGGCGTCCCGCAGGAGGGACAATAGGGGACCACCTTAAAGCCCTTGTACAGCAGGTCCTTTTTCCAGATCTCCTTAAGCGCCCACCATTCGGATTCGATATAGTCGTCGTAATAGGTCACATACGGGTGGTCCATATCGGCCCAGAAGCCGACCTTGCCGGAGAACTGTTCCCACATGCCCTTGTATTTCCAGACCGATTCCTTGCATTTATCAATGAACGGCTCGATCCCGTAGGCTTCGATCCCGTCCTTTCCCTCGATGCCGATCTCCTTCTCGACCTCGAGCTCCACCGGCAGGCCGTGTGTATCCCAGCCGGCCTTGCGGGGGACCTCGAAGCCCTTCATGGTCTTGTAGCGGGGGATCAGGTCCTTGATCACGCGGGTCAGCACATGGCCGATATGCGGCTTTCCGTTGGCCGTAGGCGGACCGTCATAGAACATATACAGAGGAGAGCCTTCCCGCTCCTCCATACTTTTTTCAAAGATCTTCTTGTCCTTCCAGAACTGCTCGACCTCGTGCTCCCGGTCGACAAAGTTCATGTCGGTCGAAACCTTTCGATACATATAAACCTCCTGAAATGTCATTGGGTAAAAGAAAAGCCCCGTCCCAAACAGGACGAGGCAAACTCGTTATACCACCTATTTGTCACATACCCGTGATATGTGCTCCCCGGTAACGGAGGGAAACCGTCTGAGCCTACCTTCCGCATCCGGTGCGGTTCTCGGTCAGCAGCTCCGGAGTGACTTTCTCCTGTCCGTACTCGCGCCGGTCTCTCAGCGGCAAACCGGCTCTCTGTGCCTTTCCGTGACAGGATACTCTCTCCTTCATCGCCTTCTTAAAGATTCAATATAGAACGCATTATACGGCAGAAGAGGAAACGTGTCAAGCAGAACGAAGGCGGAACAGCAGGAAAAAAAGCCCGATCTGAAGCAGCAGAATAAGCGGGATCCCCAGGCGGAAGTACCAATGCTTCGTCTTGTGGCGAAACAGCTTCATACCGGCAAGCGCACCGAGGCTTCCGCCGAGCAGCGCCGAAAGAAACAGCCGCCTTTCCGGAATGCGCCACCTCCCGCATTTTGCACGCTTTTTATCGTCACCGAACATCACAAAAGCGATCAGATTGATCAAAACGAGCCATATGATAAGAATCAGCTTTTCCGGCGGCATATTTCCTCCATTTCGAGCTCTTCCGGTCTTTGTGCCGGCCGCCGCTTTTTCCGGGCGCGGCGCCTGCGCCGCTAAAGCGGAAAGCGCTCCGCGAAGAGGCGCCTTTCGGGCAGGCCATGGCACAAAAAAGACGGAGGCGGCCCTCCAGCGCTTCCGTCTTCTGCTAACATCGATAACTTCATCATTGAAGTTAGGCTTAGTTTAGCACAGCTTCCCCCGGATTGCAAGCACTATTTTCGCGCAATAATTGATTTTTTTGATAAAAATTCGATTATGCCTACCTTAAAGGGGCGGCAAGCGTCTGTCTTCCGCCCCTTTTCCTGCTGCCGAAAATGAGAAGGAGGGCTTTTCCCCATCCGCTTCCCCTTCCGGCCCCCGCCCGAAAGCCCGGCCGATCCTGCCGGAACTTCCTTGATCTTGCTGCGTTGATCTTGCCGGAATTGCATCTTGCGCAAGCCGTAATTATTTGCTATAATCGCCCCGTGCTGGAAAAGCAAGGCTATTCTTCGCTTTTCCGAAAAGGAGATTGTTATGTCTGTCACATTTGTTACCGCGATCAGCAGCTGGGGCGTCCTGGGGATCGTGTTCGGCGTCGTCGCCGCGATCCTGGCCGTGCTTTATTTCTTCGGCAAAAAAATGCAGAAAAGGCAGGCCGAAGCGCAGGAGCAGATCGACTCCGGCAAGCAGGTCACTTCGATCCTCGTCATTGATAAAAAGAGGCTCAAGCCCAAGGAATCCGGCCTGCCGCAGATAGCATTGGGACAGCTGCCCTGGTATGCCAAGAATCAGAAGCTTCCTATCGTTAAGGCGAAAATCGGCCCGCAGATCATGACTCTCATGTGTGATGCCGAGATCTTTGACATCATTCCCGTCAAAAAGGAATGCAAGGTCGCTCTAAGCGGTATCTATATTGCCGAGCTGAAATCCGTGCGGGGAGGCAAGATCCCGGAGAAGCCGGCAAAGGTCGGAGCCGTTAAGCGCATTCTGAACAATCTGAGCTCGCGGATCAAGAAGAACGAGAGCCGGAAGAGCAGCAGCAAAT
>JAZRYN010000243.1:0-4192 GCA_045600745.1 Lachnospiraceae bacterium | reverse complement strand
CGTGCAGGTTCGAGTCCTGTTATCCGCAGAAATCCATCTACGCAGGAGGAAATCATGCTCACCATCAGCAAAAGCCTTCAGGATGATCTTGCCTCTGTCCTGCTGCAGGGACGTCTCGATACCGTAACGGCGCCCGAGCTGGAAAAAGAGCTCACCGGGATCATCCCGGAGATAAACGCTCTCGTCCTTGATTTTTCCGGGTTGGAATATGTTTCGTCCGCCGGTCTTCGTGTGCTGCTTGCCGCACAAAAGCTCATGTCGGCGAAAAGCGGCTCGATGAAGCTTATTCATGTAGATCCGATGATCATGGACGTTTTCGAAATGACCGGTTTCTCGGAGATCCTGACCATCGAATAGACCTATCTTCTGCCGGATACGGCAGGAAAGGACCGCGCTATGCCCGACTACCGCAGTGACCTGACGGCAAATCCGTCGGGGTTTGTTCTGCTTGCGGATTTTATCCCGCAGATCGTTCAGGAGATCCGCTACTATTCCACCTATAATTTCATCGGTGACCGTATTGACGGCTATGAGGAGCCGTGTGCGATCCTGACAAGGGAAGCGGCGCGGGCGCTCAAGCAGGTGAGCAACGAGCTGATCGTGCAGGGTTACCGCCTGAAGATATTCGACGCCTACCGTCCCATGGCGGCAGTCAAGCAGTTTGTGCTCTGGGGCATTGAGGATCAGGACATCCGCATGAAGCCCTATTTTTATCCGGAGCTTGAAAAGCAGGAGCTTTTCATCCGCGGTTATATTGCCTCAAGGTCCAGCCACTGCCGGGGAAGCGCCGTTGACCTGACGCTCCTTGATATGAAGAGCGGCAGGGAGCTTGATATGGGCAGCCCCTTCGATCTTTTCAGCGAGTCCTCTCATCCGGACTATCCGGGCGTCAGACGGGAGCAGTATGCCAATCGCATGATCCTTCGGAACGCCATGGTCAGGAACGGCTTCCTGCCGCTTGACTGCGAATGGTGGCATTTCTCGCTGAAAGATGAACCGTATCCGGATACCTATTTCGAATTTCCGGTATCATCGGCGTATTTGAAAAAATGATCCTGCGGCAGGAGGCCCCCTCCTGCCGTTTCCATTTCAGCTGTCTTTTTGATAAGCAAAGCGGCGCCGATCGCGGCGCCGCTTTGTCGTTTCGCTGACGTCTGCGGGTCAGACGTCAGCGCTTATTTTATTTTGATCTCGTCTGTGCGGTAGATGAATTTCACCTTTCCCTCCATATCACCGATACCGGAGAAGTTCTGATAATTCTTCGATGCATCGATGGCTGCTCTCGCACGGGCAAGCAGCTCTTCCAGATCGCCGTCGATCCAGTCAACGATCTTCCGGATCCCCTCTTCGTTGAACTCCCTGAGTCCGTCGGAAAGCTGCATAGCGCCGTCCTTAAGCTGCGTTACGCCGTCAGTCATGGCCGGAAGTCCGTTTTGCAGCTGTAGTATTCCGTCGTTCAATGAAGCGCTTCCGGCCTTAAGCTGCTCGCTGCCGCTCTTAAGGTCGGCGGCGCCGGAGGAAAGCGCGGCGGCGCCGTTTGCCGCTGAGGCGACCCCGTCCGTGTAGGTCCGCAGTCCGAGATAAAAGGCGTTGTAGCTGTCAAGTGCGGTCTTCAGGGAGATCAGCTTTCCCGCGCCCTCCGATGCCGCGGCCAGCTTTGCCTGGACCTCATCCGAAGCCATGTTCTCGGAAATTGCCTGTTTGACCTGCACCTCCACGTTGTCGCTGATCGTCTTCTGCAGTTCATCCGACTGCATCTGCGCATCGGTATTTTCCGTGACCGCCGCCTTTATTTCGTCACTGTCCATTTTCTCGGCAATGGCTGCCTCGATCAATGCCTTCACTTCGTCCGTTTCCATCTGAGCTTCGATGGCTGCCTCGATCGCCTTCTGCTGCTCTTCGGGGATCGCTCCCGCGGCCACGGCGGCTTCGTAATTCTCCGGTGACATTCCGGCGGCAGCACTGATGACCTGCGCGGATACCTGCTCCCGTACCGCCGCCTTGACGCCTTCCGTTACCTGTTCCTTCACCGCAGCAGTGACCTGCGCGGAGACCTGCTCCCGTACCGCTTCCGTGACCTTCTGCGTGATCAAGGGCCTGTTTTTCTCAACTTCGGCAGTCACCTGCGCCAGCGCCTGATTATAGACCGCCGTTTTGTCCAGTGAAGAGATAACGCCGTTCAGCACTTCGGCATAATTCTGGATGGTGAGCGCCGGAACGGAAATGCCGGCAGCCTTGATCTCGGAGGCGGCTGTAGAAAGAAGCGAGTCGAACACCTGCTGTGCGCCGCCGTTTAAGGAAGCATTGTTGGAGGCAAGCGTATTTAATCCCGAGGAGAGCTCTCCTGCGCCTGCCTGAAGCTTCGTCACACCGTCATCGAGAGAAGCCGCTCCGTTTTTCAGCTTATCGGCCCCGTCCGCAAGCGCTTTGACCCCGTCCGTAAGCTCGCCCGACTTGTCGAGCAGCGTGCACAGGCCGTCGTAAAGCGCCGAAGAGCCGTCCATCAACTGCTGCATCCCGTCGGTCAGTTCATTTAAGGAAGAGTTAAGATCATCCGCCGTTTCGAGCTTTTCCGTATCTAACTCATTGAAGATCCCGTTTGCCGCAACGGTCATCGTCGTGCCGAGCTCAAAGCCGCTGGCATCGGCATTAATCTCAACATAGTCGGGGATCATGACGGTTTCCCCGTCAATACCGAGGTCTTCCTTAAGGCCGGGGAAGGCAATACCGATAACTGCCGTGCGGTCGCCGTCATTGATCAGCTTTCCGTTTGACACTTCCACATTGCTGAAAATATCGCTGTCCAGAAGAACTCCGGTCAGCATGGTGAAGGGAACGAAGATCCGCTCTTCCTTTCCTTCGATCTCCGCCGTCTCGTATTGTTTGTTTTCGTAATCGAAACGGATCGTCACCCTGCCGCTCTTCCCGGCAATTTCCTCTGCGGAGACAGGCTGCCCGTCAAGCTTATAGGAGACCTTGACCGTGACCGGCAGTTCCTTTTCCGTTTCTCCCCGGTAATAAATATCATTTCCTCCGGCATCCCAGACCGTCATGTTATCATCACTTACGGTATAAGTCTCGTCACCCTTGACATTTTCGATCCCGCTCAGTTCCGATCTGTCGCAGATCTGCTCCTCCTTCATCGGGTTTTTGATCCAGTCGCTGACAATGATCTTCTGCACGCTCCCGTCGGCGTCGGCAAGGATATAAACGGTTTCGTCCTTGGAAAGAGCCTCGCCCTCTTCGGCATTTTCTTTTGCCGTATCTGCCTCCGCCGCTTCGGGCAGCTTCTCCTTCTCCTTCTCCTGCTCCTGCGTCTGCGCCGTTTCAGCGGCTTCGCTTTCTCCGCCGGCTAAAGCGTATGCCACGCCTGTTCCGCTGAATATCAGGACTGCGCATAAACAGCCTGCCGCGATTTTTGTTGATAGCTTATTCATTACCGGATACCTCCATGGTTTTCTTTTTTGATCCTGTTTTCGTCATTCCGAGCGTCGTTTTGCTGATGATCCCGTCGAGCAGCATAAACATGGCCGGCAGGATAAAGATGACTAGCAGCATACTGATGACCGATCCGCGGGCCATCAGCAGACACATGGAGCTGACGATCTCGATGTTGGAGTACATGGCCACACCGAAGGTCGCGGCGAACATACCCATTCCGGAGACGATGATCGACGGGATCGAGGTGTAAAGGGCCGTCCACACGGCGTCCTTCTTGTCTTTCCCTCCCATACGCTCCGCCTTATAGCGCGTCGTCATCAAAATGGCGTAGTCCACGGTAGCGCCGAGCTGGATCGTGCTGATGCAGATCGGGGTGATGAATGCCATGCTCTGCCCGAGATAATGAGGAATTCCGAGATTGATAAAGATCCCGAGTTCAATGACGGCGATCAGAATAACGGGCAGCGTCAGGCTCTTTTCCACCAAAAAGATGATCAGGAAAATGGCAATCACGGACACCGCCGTTACGACGGCAAAGTCGTGATCCGTCGTATCGATCATATCCTTGAGGCAGGGCGCCTCGCCGATGATCATCCCGTTTTTGTCATGCGATTTCACGATCCCGTTCAGCTTCGTGATCTGCTCGTTGACGGCATCGCTCGCCGCCGGATATTCCGAATTGATCAGCAGAAGCTTCCAATGGTCGCTTTCCGTAACGGCTCTCAGCTCATCCGGCAAAAACTCCTCCGGG
>JAZRYN010000242.1:0-2095 GCA_045600745.1 Lachnospiraceae bacterium | reverse complement strand
GGAAGCGGAGAGGGGTTCCGCTTCCGGGATAATCAGATAGGAGAAAAAATGAAAAAGAATATTCAAAAACGGTTGATCCTGCTTTCTCTGTCACTGCTGATTTTCTGGGTCTGCGCCTGCGGAAGGAATCAGTCGGTCTCCTCTTCGGAATCGGCATCCGAGACATCGCCGTCTTCCTCCGAAAGCCGAGAGACGCTTGCTCCGGCTTCCCCGGAGGCGGCGCCTTCGGCTTCTGTTTCCCTGTCAGAGAGCCGGGAAGAGGCGGAGCTGCCCGAGGAGGACCCGTGGGCAGAGGGCTACTATTATGATGAAGCGATTACAAAAGAGCTTTATCAAGGCTTTGCTTCGGTAAACACCAACAACACGGATAATGGTGACCCGAATCGCTGTATGACCGGAAAATATCTCGAAGAGCTGAACGGCGTGGCAGAGGCTTGGCTGTATGGCGGAATGTCCGACAGCGAAGCCGAGACCGCTCTGAAGCTTGCTTCCTTCCGCTTTGACGATGATCCGGCGGAAACCGAACGGGGCATGAGGACGGCCAAGGCCGGCGTCTATTCACTGAAAGGGAACGACCCCGAAACGCTGGCAGAACGGATACGCTTAGGAAATTCCGAGGCGTGCTTTTATCTGTTTCTCCGGGCGTACTTTAACGAAACAGAGGAGCGGACGCGCGTCTACATGATCAACGGACTGATTTGGTAAAAATGACTTGTGCGAACAGGCATGGGAAGGTATAATGTGAGCAGAATGAACGGGAGGTGTTCATGATGTTTTGTACCAACTGCGGCCAGAGGCTGACCGATGATGCGAAGCACTGCCCCAATTGCGGGGCTCTGATCGTGCGTGACGGCACGAACAGTGAGGATCCGAATGAAGCGGCAAAGCCGTATCAGGAACAGCCGGCATACCGTGATCCCTATAATTATGCAGCTCCTCAGGCAAAGGCGCCGAAAAAGGAGGACGGCTACGCCCTGACAGCGCTGATCCTCGCCATTATCAGCGGGGTCTGCTGCTGTCTGCCGATCATCGGTCTTCCCTGTGCGGTTATCGGGATCATTTTTGCGATAAAAGGGATGAGATCGGAGACGCGCCATGCGATGGCCATGATCGCTCTGATTTTAGGGATCGTATTTGCCGTCTGCAACGCTGTCGGTTTTATTTCGATCATACTGATGGCAGAAAATGCAGACAGCTGGAGTGCGATTTTCGACGAAATCTACGAGCATATGGACGAATTCCGCTACTATCATTGATCTCAGGCGGTCGGGAGATTTTTGTCATTTTTGCCGTGAAAAAGCGCTTGACAAATCCGGCGGCGGCTTTTACAATACGTTTTGCATGCCGCATGGAGAAGTAACCAAGTGGTTGAAGGTATCGGACTTGAAATCCGACAGGTCGCGCAAGCGGCGCGAGGGTTCGAATCCCTCCTTCTCCGCTCTTCCCGGAGGCGGCATAACTGAATAAGCATTTTTACTTTGGAGAAGTACCCAAGCTGGCCGAAGGGACACCCCTGGAAAGGGTGCAGGTCGTTAATAGCGGCGCGAGGGTTCAAATCCCTCCTTCTCCGTTCGGAAAGCCTTGAAAATTAAAAAAATGTTTTCCAAAAAAGTGCTTGACAGTCATAACTTCGCATGATAGTATAACGAAGTTGCTCGACGAAAGAGCACAGAACCTTGAAAACTAAACAGTAATGCAACCCTGAAAATTCTTAAACGAATTTCAGAAATGTAAAGAACGAACCTTTAAGATCGAAAGATTTTAAACCAAGTAAAACAAAGGATGCAAAATTAGCTGGATGTTGATTTTGGATCAGAATTAAACTTTAAACAAGAGAGTTTGATCCTGGCTCAGGATGAACGCTGGCGGCGTGCTTAACACATGCAAGTCGAACGGAGTTTTGATTTACGATCCCTTCGGGGTGACGAATTAAAACTTAGTGGCGGACGGGTGAGTAACGCGTGGGTAACCTGCCTTGTACAGGGGGATAACACTTAGAAATAGGTGCTAATACCGCATAAGCGCACAGTATCGCATGATACAGTGTGAAAAACTCCGGTGGTACAAGATGGACCCGCGTCTGATTAGCTAGTTG